>CAQTPN010000081.1 GCA_948888345.1 uncultured bacterium
AAATAAATTAATATTTCTTAATATTTTTTCTTATTTTAGCATTTATTTTAGCCGCATGTCCTTTATTTATATATAGGTAAGGATTTAATTTTAAACATGGGAACAGGATTTAATTCACAATATCAGCAATATCCGCCGCAATACACACAATATGCGCAAAACCCTGCACAAATGGCACCTGCATATTATTATCCGGCGCAGCCTGTAATGCCTCAAGCGCAGCAGCCGGCTAATTATACACAAACTAATCCGTCTCCGACAGCAAGTGCCGTTAATATCCAAATTTTTAACCCTACCGCAAATGCAGGCCCAACAACACAATACCCGCAAGTGCCACCCATGCCTTTATATCCGAGTGCAAGCCTCTACGGGGGGCAAAATCCAAATGTAAGCTACCCGATGAACTACAATGCACCGATTAATCAGACAAATAATTATAATAACCAGCCTGCCCAGGAAGCACCAAAAGCTCCGGCGGAACCTGAAAAGAAAGATGACAAAAACAAAAAAACAAAAGAAAAGGTTATCTTAACCGATGAATATATCATGTCTCTTGAAAATTATTTAAACAATCAAGATGCAAAAATAAGATTAACAGCTGCAAAAGAACTTTTAGACAGATTTAAAGAAGATAAAACAAGAAAAGACGATGCAGCACTTACAGCCCTTTTAAATAAAGTAATTCAAGACCCGAAAGCCTCAGTAAGATATATAGGTTTAACAATTCTTGATACAGGATATGCATTAGGAAACGATGAAACCGTTAACATACTAAAACAACTTCAAAACAGACCCGACCTTGAATATGGAGAAGATTCAAGGCTTGCCTCTGAAATATTATTAAGAATGGCCGGCCAAAGGGTAGAAGTACCCGATGACAGCCCGAACCCTGAGCCAAAAGCCTCAAATGAAAATAAGGAGGCAAAAGCAGCATGACGCTATACGGATTTGGAACAAAAACTGCTTCATGCCTTGGTTTAGCTTCTGTTCTTGTTGAAGCCCATGATATGGGAAAAAGAAGCGCAAAAAGAGGTAAAGCGCAGGCTTCAGCCGATAAATTCGTAAGAGACCGAATTGGAGCTTCAAAATTAAATACCGACAGCGAAAAACACAGTGAAATAAAAGAAGCAATAGAGCATGGTGACTTTACTGATAAATTCTCTGAAATAGGAGGCTTTATCGGCGGTTACTTATCAGGCGCAGGCAAATGCATTAAAAATAATCTCCCGACAGTCGGATTTGGTGCATTGGGTCTTTTTACAAAATCTAAAGCCATGCGTACAATAGCACTTCTTGGCATGGGAATTTCCATGCTTCTTGATACAATTATGAACGCGACGAACCTTTTTGAAAGGAAAGATTACCTTGATGATAAGTAATTGTTAAGAAATGTTAACAGCCAAAACTCAGTCATAGCTTGAAATTAAAAATTTTATATAAAAAAACTTAAATTTTTAAGCAATTAATATTCTTTAGAACACTTAAAGCAATGAAAGCATTGCAATAAAAAAATATTTCAAAGGAGATAAAGATGATACAACCTCAATACGCGCAGCCTTATTCACAAGGAACACCAAGTGCAAACGCGGTAAACATCCAAATTTTTGAGCCAAAAGCGTATGCTTCCCCTCAAGGAGCAATGGCAAGTGCTCCAATGCAGCCAAATTATACAAATCCTTTGTATAATTATCCGCAAGCATCTTTATACGGCGCACCTCAGCAATATGCACCATACCCGATGCAGCAGCCTATGCCAATGTATCAGCCCCAATATCCGGCATATATGATGCCTCAACAGCCTCAAGTTTATGCAATGCCCCAATATCCGGCATATCCTGAACAAATGGCGCAAATTCCTGCAGAAGCTCCGCAGGTTATATCTCCTGAACCGCAAGCAATGCCTGAACCTGTTATAGAACAAACACAACCCCAGCCGGTGCAGCCTGAAATACAACCTCAGCAGCCTGAAATACAACCTCAGCAGCCTGAAGCAGCACCGGCAGCAGAGCAGCAGCCGCAGGTGCAAACTCAAACACAACCAGTTGAAGTACAACAACCGGCACAGCCTGCAGGCAGCATAGATGTAGCATCTTTAGTGTCAAACCTTCAAAGTACCGACCCCGCAGTTCAAGAAAAAGCAATAACTGAAATTGCAAATTACAGCCAGGGCGAACCGGCTCAAGCACAGCAGGTATTAAATGAACAAATTATGACAAACCTTGCAGGTATTGTAAATGCCGATATATCACAATTACAAGGCCCGACCCCTGAACAAAATGCAGTTTTTGAAAAAGCTGCAAGGGGCGAACAGTTAACTCCGGAAGAAACCCAATTGGCCCAACAGCTTTCACCACAGACTGCAGCAGCAAAAAATAAAATCATCTCTATGTTTACATTAGCAATGTTGCAGAAAAACCAAAGGGATGAATTAGATGCTTATATGGCATCACAAGGCGGAAACAGCAATATTCAGCCGCTTCAAATGCAGGATTTAATCGGATTTAATGAAATTCAAAACGCAGTTCAGAATGATGCAAATCCTGAAATAAGACTTGCAGGTATTCAGGCAGTTTCATATGCCGCAAGACCTGAAGATATCCAGACAGTTCAAGGCGTTCTTCAAAATTCATTAAATGACCCTGAACCGTTAATTCAGCAGGCAGCACAAGAAACACTTTCAAAATTAGGTGCAGCTCCTGCTCCGGCCCAGAATGCACAACCGCAGGCAGCACAAGAACAAATGCAGCAGGCTGCCTAAAATTTCTTAATAGATAACAATACAAATTTAAAAAACCGCTCTAAAAATCAGGGCGGTTTTTTAAATTTATTAACATATTTGAGTATTTTAAAAAAATAAGGTTTAATAAGAATATGAAAGATGACAAAATTAAACATTTTCCGACAAGAAAAATTAAAACCGGATTTTTTAACAACAAAAATAAATTAGCCGAAATACAAAGCTTTGAAGGTTTTGAATATGTAAAATTAAAAAAAGATGTAAACGGCATCAGTTTTAATAAAAAAGCACTTGAAGATTTTGCACTGAATTTAAAATACACAATTTCAATAATGAAAGATACCGGAAATGATGTTTTTCTTTATGAATATTTTATAGATGGTTCTGAGATTAACAGATTTTTTAAGCTTTATATTGATGGTACAATTGATGGTGCAATAGTACAGATAGAAAAACATACACCGGATAATTTAGCATGACACATTTAACAGAATTTTTAGCAGAATATTCTCCCGTGCTTTACAATTGTGAAAGGCCCTCAAGATATATCGGCGGAGAATTTTTATCCGTAAAAAAAGATTTTAACAAGGTAGATACAAAGGTATTACTGGCATTTCCGGATAAGTATGAAATCGGAATAAGTAATTTCGGGCACAAAATTTTATATCATATAATAAACAGCAGAGAAGATTTCCTTGCCGATAGAATATATGCACCCGAAAAGGATTTTTGCGAACTTCTTGATAAGTACAATAAACCTTTGTATTCGCTTGATAACAAAAAAGCCATGAATGATTTTGATTTCATTGGTTTTGCCCTTCAATACGAAATGTCTTACACGACAATTTTAAAAATGCTTGAAATGGGAAAAATTCCAATATTTTCAAATGACAGAGAAAAATCTCACCCGATAATATTTGCAGGAGGCCCCTGTGCATACAATCCAAATCCAATATCAAAATTTGTGGATTTATTTTTAATAGGGGATGGCGAAGAAGTCGTTATTGAAGTTATGGAACTTTACAATAAAATCAAAAATGACTCTTCAAGAGGGGAAATTTTAAAAAAATTAAGCGAAATTGAAGGAGTATATTCGCCGGTATACAGCAAAAAAAGAGGTCCTGTCAAAAAAAGAATTTCAAACCTTAAATATGAAAATCACCCGACAACCTCTCCAATTCCACACTCTCAAAGCGTTCATGACAGAGCCACAATTGAAATCAGACGCGGATGCGGAAGACTTTGCCGTTTTTGCCAGAGTGCACATACAAATCTTCCAATCAGAGAAAGAAGCAAGGAGGATATCATAAACCTTGCAAAAGACTATGTAAAAAACACCGGATATGACGAATATTCACTGTTATCCCTATCTTCAAACGACCATGGAAAAATTGAAGAGATAATAGAAGAACTAAATAATCATTTTAAAGATACCGATGTAAGTGTTTCGCTTCCAAGCCAGAGGGCGGACAGATTTTCAACAAAACTGGGCAAATTAATCCATGGTGTTAAAAAAGGCTCGGTAACAATTGCTCCTGAAGCAGGAAGCCAGAGAATGCGCGATATTATTAATAAAAATCTGAATGAAGAACAGATTATAAATGCAACTCTTGCAAGTGTCGAAAACGGGTGGGATAAAATCAAATTTTATTTTATAATAGGCCTCCCGTTTGAAGAATATGAAGATTTAAACGGCATTATTGATTTATTATCTAAAATTAATCAAAAATGCAAAGAAAGAGGCTTCAGGCTGCCAAAAATTACCTGCTCTATTGCAACATTTGTTCCAAAACCGTTTACACCCTTTGGTGTTTGCGCGCAAAATCTCCCTTCTATGATAAAAGAAAAAATTTCATATATGAGGGATAAACTAAAAAACGGTCCGTTTAAAAATATTAAATTAAATTTTCACAACCCTGTTGTATCACAGTTTGAGGCCTTTCTTACAAGAGGGGATGAAAGATTAAATAAATTTATTTTTAATCTCTATAAAAATGGCTCTTATTTAGATTCATGGGAAGAAAACATTGATTATGATTTGTATTATAAAACAGCACTTGAATGCGGCCTCAATATAGATGAAGAAACCACAAAAAGCTATTCTTATGATGATGTTCTTCCATGGGATATTCTTGATTGCGGTATAAATAAAGAATGGTTTAAAAATGAATATAATAGAGCAAAAGAAGCACAAACCACAATACCTTGCGAAACAAAATGTTCAAATTGCGGAGTATGTCCAAACTTTAAAACACATAAAATTTTAGATAATTAAAAAGCCCTTTTTAAAAAGGACTTTTAAATTTTTCAGTATTTTAAAAATATTTATAGGTTTTGAGCATACCTTTCAAGAGCTTCTATCCTGGCATTATTATTTACACCGTTTTCGTTTTTTAGAATTTTAATTGCCCTCTCTAAATCAGTCTTAGCACCTTTTGTATCTCTGAGATAAATTTTTGTATAAGCTAAAGCCTCCCAGTATGAAGATTTTTTAGGATAAGCCTTAACAGCTTTTTCAAAATTATCCTTAGCCTCAATATATTTACCTTCTTTATAATATGCGCTTCCTAAAAGATAATATAAAAACTTTCCTTTCGGATAAATTTTTAAAGCTTTCTCATAACTGGACCTTGCATAAGCAAACTGCTTAAGGTCAGTATAAATAAGTCCTTTTAAGATATACGGCGCAAAATATTCAGGGTCTTTAGTTGTGGCTTGATTTAGCGCATTAATGGCATTTTGTTTATTACCAAGATGATAATAAGCGGCACCAAGATTAAAATACTCAACAGAAACAGGCTCTTTACCCGCTTTAATATTATTTAATGAGGTATGCACAAGCTCAGTACAAGCACTTGAACCTTCGCAAATTTTTTGTTTATTATTTACAAGCTCCTGATATTTTGCATCAACCGAAAATTCATTAAATATAAACCCGAAACTGCATACAGAAAAAATGATACAAAATATAACAAAAGGCACATAAAAACTCTGTCCTCTTAAAACAGTTTTTACAAAATTTTCATCCACATAATCAGAAAGATACCCCGGGTCCTCTTTGATTTCTTTATTATTTAAAACCTTTGCACAAAAATAATCGGAATTTGCAAAAATGGCAGCATAAATATGTATAAATATTGCAAGATATCCTATTGGAAAATTATAATAATAAATAAGTGCAGCCTCAAGTGCTAATAAAATAAGGCCCTTTGGCAGCATAAATTTTGCAAGATAATACAAAGGCCCAAAAATCAAGGCAAAGAAATTAAATCTTGTAAAAAATTTAAACCTGTCTGATGCACCATAGCTTATAACAGGCTGGCCATAACGCCAGCAATGGACGTTATTTGCCTTACCCTGATAAAAATTGTGAAAGTATGATACTTGAATCTTCTTGAATATATTTTTCCATCCGCGGCTGACATTCAAAGAATCAATAATTGTATAAATATTTCTGTTGTGCATAAAACTCTATCCTTAATTTCTATCTATCCAGCATGGAAACTACATTCTGTTTCTCAATTTTACCACAAAAGTTGAGCCATGGCCCAAATTTGAAACAACATATATTTTGCCTTTATGCAATTTTACATATTCTTTTACAATAGCAAGCCCAAGACCCGTTGATGTATTGTTTTTTGTATTTATATTATCAATCTGGGTGAATTTTTTAAATATAAAATTATGATATTTTTTTTCTATGCCGATGCCCGTATCTTCAACCTCCAATATAAAATATTCCCCGTCTTTTTTTGTTCTAACAAAAATCTGTCCTTTCTGGCCGGAAAATTTTATGGCGTTTCCTATCAAATTAAACAAAATCTGTTGTAATTTTTGATAATCGGCACAGATGAAATCTTCACAATTATCTTCAAATTTAAGATTAATCTCTTTAGCATTAAGAAGAGGAGCAAGAAGATTAATGACTTCGCTTATAGCGCGCTG
>CAQTPN010000082.1:0-224 GCA_948888345.1 uncultured bacterium
CCACATCACATACCCCGCTTTTCAGCTCCTCTATTGTTTTTCTGCGTTCTTTAGGAGTCTTAAATCTTGATAAAAGCTGAACATTCACAGAAAACGGCTTAAATCTTTCCGCAATGGTCTGATAATGCTGGAGAGCCAAAATAGTCGTAGGTGCAATAAGGGCAGCTTGTTTGCCGGACATAACAGCCTTAAATATAGCACGCGTCGCAACTTCCGTCTTTCCA
>CAQTPN010000082.1:234-6619 GCA_948888345.1 uncultured bacterium
CGCACATATAAGCCTATCCATCGGGCGTGAATTTTCCATATCATTTTTAACATCAACAATAGCCTGCATCTGGTCAGGGGTTTCGGTGAATTCAAAAGCATCTTCCATTTCATACTGCCATACGGTATCAGGCTCAAATGCAATCCCCGTGCTCATTTCACGCTTAGCATAAAGCTTTAATAAATCGTACGCAATTTCTTTAACCTCGCCTTTTGCTTTATTTTTTGTGTTTTCCCAAGCAGCACCGCCCATTTTAGAGAGTTTTGGTTTGGCAGAACCCCCGCCCCTATAGCGATAGAGGAGATTTATTTGTTCTGCGGGCATAAAAAGTTTATCCCCGCCCTGAAATTCTATTTCAAGATAATCCTTTAAAGCTCCGTCCATCTCTTCTTTGCGAAGACCCTTGAAAATCCCTATCCCATGGATTGTATGAACTACAAATTCATTTTCCATTATATCATTTATCGAATCGATATAATCCTGAGACTGCTTGTTTGAAGAGTATTTGCGGGTTGTAATATCCTTTGAACGCTTATTAAAAAGCTCTTTATCAGATAAAAATATCCATTTTTTATTTCCTGAAATATCCTCTATTACTCCGCCGCCTGCAGTTAGGGGAGGGAGAATAAAAATATTTTCATCAAAAATTTCAAATTCTTTTAAAATTTCACTGAATCTTTTCGGATAATTTGTGCAAATAAAAAGCTGGGCACGGTTTTTTAACTCTTTTTTGACATATTTTGAAATTTCTTCGCCGGATGAAGAAAAAAACGGCGGAAGACTTGAATTAAATTCTATAAGCTTATCGGCAAAAGTATCATCTGAAATTGCTTCATAGCCTAAATTATCCCCGTTAAAATTTTCTAAAAAGGTGTCATAGCCTATTATTTTAAACTTTTGGACTTCTTTTTTAAATTCTTCAAATGTGGTGTGATTTTTAGCATTTAAGGGAAGTTTTAAATTTGATTCAATATTGCTCCTATAAGCGGAATACATCTCGTCATCAAGGTTTTCAAATTTTGCTGTAATCTGGGTTGTGTCATCATAAATTAAAATATAATCTTTAAAAAAGTCCAGCGGGCTTACCAAATCTTTATTTAGGTAATTTTGAAAATATTCAATTCCTTCAAAATAGCCGCCGTTGTCAATTTTTTCAACGGCTTCACCGTATAAAAGCCTTAAAATCTCACTTTCGCCGGTGATTTTTTCTAATTCTTCAACCTCCTTATACAATTTGCTTTTAAAAGCTTTTTTATTTTCTTCGTTGAGTAAAAATTTATGAAGAGGGTAAACCTTAATTGCATCAAGTTTTTTAAAGCTTTTTTGGGAATTAGGGTCAAACATTCTGATATCTTCTACGGTATCTGCAAAAAATTCAACACGGACAGGCGAAGAATAGAGGGTATAAATATCCAGAATATCTCCTTTAATTGAGAATTCACCGGCATCCATTGCCATTGGTACTCTTTTATAGCCAAGTGCTACAAGCTTTTCTATAATTTTTTGATAATCAATTTCATCATTTTTCTTAATTTCAAATGAATTTTTTGAGTAGAAGTTTTTATCAGGAAATTTTTCCAGGATAGAGCGGATTGGTGCTATTACTACATCATACCCGCCGTTTAAAACATTCACCTGCTCTTCATAAATATAATAATTCCTGTCAACATCTTCATAAGGGTTAATCTCTTGAAACGGAAGGATTTTAGACTCCATATCAAAAACCGATTCCAAATCTTTTTGATATTTAAGAGCAGTTTGTTCATTCAGGGTCAGAAAAAGAATTTTCTTTTTAAAAAATTTTGAAATTTTATTTATTATAAGAAGCCTTAAAGGGTTGTTGAGGCCTGTCATGCTTAATTTCAGACCTATTTCTTTTTTCTTCAAAAAGGCAGAGAGTATATCAAGGCCGGAGCTGTTAAAATTGTTTAAGGTTTCTTTACATAAATTCATAATAAAGATTATACCTTAGCGTGAAATTTCAAGCAATCCTGCACCTATAACACCGGAATAATCTTCAAGTTCAGCTTTTTTAAACTGTGTCGCTGCAGATGGAACAGGAAGTGCCTTTGTGCGGGCTTTTTTAATTGTGCCGAGATAAAATTCATCCACGCTTTGAATAAGGCCGCCGCCTAAAATCACAAGTTCAGGGTTATAAAAATTCATAACACTTGCAATACCGCCTGAAAGATACTCTATTGCTTCATTTACATATTGTGTTACAACTTCATCCCTTGCATCCAGAGATTTTTTAATGTGTTTTGAACTTATGGAAGATGTTTTTGTAAATTCAGTTATAATTGAGCTCCGGCCTTTTTTAACCGCGCCCAAAATCCTTGATTCAATTGCATTCCTTGAAGCATAAGCCTCCAGACAGCCATGCGCACCGCAAGAGCATGCTCTTCCGTTTAAATCTACAATAATATGCCCTATTTCGCCGGCTGAACCGCTTGCACCAAGATGAATTTTACCGTCTTTAATGATGGATGAACCTATACCTGTACCTACAAATATGCAGACAATATCCTTAAAACCGCGCCCCGAACCAAATTTTAATTCTCCAAGGGCCGCAGCTTCAACATCGTTTCCGGCATAAAGAGGTATATTATATTTTTGTTCAATTAATTCTTTAACGTTAAAATCTTTGCATTCAAGGTTTACACCGTTGATTAAAATACCGTTTTCTCTGTCTACCTGCCCTGCAAGGCCAATTCCGACCGATGAAATTTCAGAAAGCGGGATATTTGAAGCATCAAGTACATCATCAATTGTTTCAAGAATTTTTTGTCCGATTTTTTTGTTGCCTTTTTCTTTTTTGGTTTTATTTTTTGCTTCAAATAAAACTTTGCCTGTTTCTTTATCGACAAGACCTGCTAAAATCTTTGTACCGCCTAAATCTACCCCGATTGAATACTTTTTCATTAGCCTTTAATCTTCTTTTTTAATCCCGATACTTTTTAATTTGTTTTCAATATAACGCCACCAGTGAAGTTTCTCTTTATATAAATATTCATACCCCTCAAAATCTCCGCGGCTGATATCTGTTTGCTGCTTATCGGTAAATTCTTCAAAATCTCTTTCAAGTTTATGGGTAAAATCTTTTCTGTCAAAATTCGGGTCTTTAATAATTTTCGGTTCACCGAATTCAACTAAAACTTCAGGTCTATCCTGTCTTAAAAATGTATACTTAACGGCAACGGGAACCAAATTTACCCCGCCAAATTTTTTCGCGGCATTTTTTGCCATATATGCAAGGCCGGATTGAAAAATTTCCGGACGAAAATGCGGAGGGCGGATAATTCCCTGCGGGAAAAGCCAGAATGCTATATCTTTATCCTTAAGAGTGCCTGCAGCATAGCTTAAAGACTGCATAGCACTTTGCGGAGATTTTTTATTAATCGGAAAACAGCCTATATATTGAAAAAGCGGAAATCTGTTCATTTCTTCAATCATAAGACGCATTCTGAATTTGCCGATTTTACTTAAAATAAAATAAATTGTAACATAACCTATCATCCCATCCCACCAGTTATTATGGGGGGCATAGAAAACGGTTGCCAAATTTTCATCCCTTTTTTTGAAATTATCTAAACCTTTATACATCAAGGAATAGAAACGGTTTTTCAGCATCGCCAAAAATATAATATTTCCCCAAAAATGCCAGAAGGGAATATTTTTAGCCTCTCTGAATTTTTCTTCCCGATTCCTGATTTTTGTCGGCGGGATTTCACTGTATAAATGTTTCGGTGCAACCATAGCTTAATTTTATTTTAAATTTCAATACCTGTCAAGAATGGCTAAAACACCTTTATATCTACATTATACGTTTTAGCTGACAATAAGCTTTAAAGGATGTCAGTTCTTTTTGAATTGTATAATGATGTTTTGATAAATTTAAACTGCTTGCAATACCCAGTGCTTTTTCATAGGTTTTAATAGTATTTTGAGCCACTTCAAGCTTTCTTGTATCTTCAATTGTTGTAATTGAATCCTGCATAATATTTGCTCTTAATTTGTAAAGCTTCATCTGCAAAAATACCAGCTCATTTATATTTGCATCTTGAAATGCAAGCTCAGAATAGGTTTTAGCGTTATCTAACTCCCCTTTGTTTAAATACGCTTTAGCAAGAAGAGTTTGAAACAGTACTTTAAAAAATGTTGTATTAATTTTAACACTTTCTGTAATATTTATTGCCTTTTCACAAATTTCAATACATTTATCCGCACCGTTTGTAATAAGAGTGGCTTTTGCACTTATATACCAGGAAATCAAGGCACCCAGTGCTATTTTTTCTTTAGAAAACCAGGTCATCTCCTCTGCACAGATTTCAAGAGCTTTAAGAGGATTTCCTTCTTCCAATAAAACGTGTGCAAGAAGGGTTTTTATAATATTTTTATTGTAGTTATCCCCGCAATTGTTTGCAAAAGTAACCGCCTCAAACATATCGTCTTTGATTTTTTCATCAAAATCGTTCTTTAAAATTTTATTAAATATATCAATTGTATTCCATTTTGAAACAAGTTTTGAATCATCAATTGCGTATGAAAAATCTTTAACTATTGACTGCAATATTTCATCAGAAAGCCCCAAATACCCTTTAATTGTATAGGCAAAGGCTGTTGCAAGCTTTAAGTTTACAATAATTTTTGTATCTAAAATAACTTTATCTTTTCTTTTTTCTTTAAATACCTCTTTTTCAACAGCATCAATTAATTCAAACACGGCAGGATTGCCTTGCTCGGCCAGAGCTTCAATCAGTACAATATTAGCCTTAATCCAGGAATTATAAACCTCTCTTGCATTTGAAAATTCATTCTTTTTGGGGTGTTTAAGCCATTCTTGAAGAGGAGGGTTAATCTCTGTATTTACAATTGTATTTACTTCTTCAAAATTTCCTGTGTGCAGAAGTGCTTCCGCTTTTCTTGTTTTAATCAAAGCACGCTGCAGGGCATATTTCGGCTTATCAAAATATTGAAGCACCGTATCTGCGGTTTCAATTATGGCGGGATAATTCTGTACAGCCTTTAAACTATGGATTAAATATCCAGATAATTCAATAACCTTTTCCGCTTCATCTCTGTTTTTTGCGTGGATAAGAGCGGAAGTTAAATAATCGACCGCATCTTTGGGGCTTTTATTATATGTTAGCTTTCCAAGCCTTTCAAAAATATTGTTTTTAATATAAAAGGCATTATTATGCTTCATCTCTTCAAGATTTGCAAGGCTTTGTTTCTGACACATTATATAAAAAGCGGTATCTCCGATAAATGAGGCCAGTTTCAGATTTGATGTCCAAAGCTCAAACGATAATGTTTTATCCCCCATCGTCTGTGCTAAAAGGGCACGAATAGCAGGTGATGAAATGGTTCTTGCACAGGTTTCATTCAAAAGCCTTGCAGCATAAGGTTTTAATTCGTTGCTGTTTTTGGCTTCAGAATAAATATGGGTCCAGATTAGGGAATTTTTAAACCTGTAGATATTTTCCGTCTTTTTAATAAAATACCCCGTTTTTTCCAAAGCGGAAGAAATTTTTATAAACCCGTCATCAGAAAGTTCAAAAACAGTCTGGATAATATTTTTTGTAAATCTGCCGCCCAGGAGGGATGCTATTGCAAGGAGTGAATAATGGACAGGGCTGTTTTCTTTTAAAAATCTCAGCCTTGCATCCAGAATTTCGCCCAGAGTCTGCGGCACAAAATAATTTTCCTCTTTAATGTCGTAGACAAATTCCTTATCTTTTATATAAACTTTTTTTGTTTCAAGAAAATGTTCAATAACCTGTTCAATATAGGCAAAATTTCCTTGAGAATTTAAAATTATCTGGTTTGACACCTTTGACGGCAGAATTTCAAATGAACCAAGCCTTGATTTTATATATTCTTTAATATCATCAATTTCATTTGAAGCAAGATTTATATTCAGGCAGGCATTTTTTGATAATTTATCAGAATTTATATACATACTCAAAGAGTGCTGGTTTCTATAGGTCAGAAGGAATTTTGCACCGCCCGTGAAAAAGTCTTTATTTGTTAAATATTTTAAAAATTCAAAAGAAGTCTCATCAATTAAATCAAAATCATCAATTATTAAGACAAGCTTTGATTCGCCGCGCAAGGCTTCAAGCACATCCTTTATATCAGAAAAAGTTTTTTGTTTATTTGTTAAAATATTTTCATAAAAATCTTCGCCCACAGGATAGACAAGATTTATTAAAACTTCAATTTTTCTCGGGTCGAAGCCTTCTTTTTCATTCATAAAAGAAAGGTGTTTTTGAAGGGTGTTTCTAAGTTCTTTTACTCTTTTTTCATATTTTGACGGCACAAAAGACAAATTAAAGATCGGAAGAGCACACGTCTGAACTCCAGTCACCTCTCAGAATCTCGT
>CAQTPN010000083.1:0-917 GCA_948888345.1 uncultured bacterium
GGCAAATATTTTTCACTCATAAAAATATTATATTATAAAAAAATATGGTAAGATTATTTTTATGAAAAATATTGCAATAATAGCACCTTCGGGTTGTATTAAAAATATTGAAAAGCTCTATTCAGCTAAACAGTTTCTTGAAAACTTTGGTATATCGGGAACAATTTATCCGTCCTGTTTTGAAAATTTTAGAAATATGGCAGGAGATGACAATTTACGTTTGAAAGATTTACACGATGCCTATCTTAATAAAAATATCGATACAATAATATGCGCCAGAGGCGGATACGGAGCTTTAAGACTTCTTGACAAAATTGATTACAATCTCATAAAGGATAACCCTAAAAAATTGGTTGGAAGCTCTGATATTACGGCACTCCTAATTTCAATTTATAAAAAAACAGGACAGATAAATTACCATGCTAAAATGGCATTAAACGGCATATCTGAAATGCAAGCGGATGAATTTTTAAATTACAAAAATGCTATAGAAAATAATTTTTATTACTGCCCTCTAAAAGGAGCGGAAGGTGTACTTTGGGGCGGCAATTTAGCTACAATTACATCCTTATTCGGTGCACCTTATGAAACATATATCCCAAATGAAGATATTATTCTTTTCATTGAAGATATAAATGAACCCGATTATAAAATTGACAGGATGTTAGCTCAAATTTTAAGGAATACGCCCCTGAGGGAAAAAATTAAAGGGGTGATTTTCGGAGAATTTTTAGGCGCAGGCGAAAATCTTAATGATATTTTAAATGAATTTTCAGCTTCATTAAATATGCCGTTCGCCTTTGACCCTGCCATTACCCATGGAAAAGCAAATACCATTGTACCCTTCGGGATGAGAATATAAGATAAAAAAAACGGCTTTCTTTAAAGAATTAAAGAAGTCGCCGTGATGGATAGAA
>CAQTPN010000083.1:927-6534 GCA_948888345.1 uncultured bacterium
AGAGGAGTTTACACCCATATAACTCATCTCAAAATTTTTTTTTGCTAAACTTCTCAATTTTTGTCAACTAATTTTACAAAACTTTACACAAACCTGCCAAAAGCAGCTGCTAAAGGCTTTTATAAAATAAAAAATTTTAAAATTTCAAATCAAAGTTCTTTTTAAAAGCATTTTTCCATGCCTTTTTACTCTATAATATTCAAAATCACTTATCTTCTGCACCAAGAAGCAGTGTTTCATTTTCCGTTAAATACTTTTCATCAATTGTACGGGAAGGATTAAACCCTAAATCCCTAAACTTTTCAATCTGGCCAAAAAGCCCGCCTTTACCTTTAAGTGAGGTAAACACGCCGTCAAAACCTTTTCTTAAAGTATCAAAATTAGTAGAAAGTGCTTCCATTTTACTGATAAACGTAACACATTTATTATAAATACCTTCACCTGTCTTTAAAATATCTTTGATATTATCATTTTGATTTTTATTCATCCAGCTCTGATTTATTGTTCTTAAGGTTGCAAGAAGGGTTGAAGGCCCTGTTATGATAACATTTCGCTTGCTTGCTTCTTCAATAAGCGCATTATTTGCATATATAAGCCCCATACAAGATTCAAAAGGGATGAATAAAAGCGTAAAATCTGGTGTATTTAACCCCTCAAGGTTTGCATATTTATTTTCTAATTCCTTTATTCTATCTAAAGTATTTGAATAGAATTTTTTAATACATTCATTTGCAATATCTTCGTTTTCAGCATTTGTATAATCCAGATATCCAGCAATTGATGCCTTTGAATCAACGACAATATTTTTATCTCCCTCTGCAAGGTAAATTACAGCATCCGGCATAATTTTATTTCCGGCCGTATTATCAAGGCTTTTAAATGCACCCTGTAAAATGTAATTTCCTTTAATCGGGTCATCATCTTTATTAATAAGCCCTGAAACCTTTAAAAGTCTTTCTAAAATCATCTCGCCAAAGGAACCCCTGAACTTAGAATTACTGCTAAGGGCATTTGCAAGCTTTTCTGTCTGTCCTGTAATTAATTTATTTTGAGAAGAAAGATATTCAATCTGTTCTTTTAGGGTTTGCGTATTTTTAATACCGGTAATATTATATTCTTCAATTTTTGATTGAAATTCTTTAATTTTCTCTTTCAAAGGGGTAAGACAATTTTGAAGATTTTTCCGGTTGCTTTCATCAAGCATTTTATTTTTTTCTAAAAGAGTTTGATTTGCAAGGTTTACAAACTCTTTTTTAATAAGCTCCGTATAATCCTCTTTTTCTTTGTTATTTTGAAGGATGGAATTAATTTTCTCCTGCAGTTTGACATTTTCTATTTCAAACTTTGAAGTTTTACCTTTCAAGATAATAAAAGCAAGTAAAAACCCGATTACAAAAGCTAAAACAACAGCTAAAATTTCCAAAAGCAAGCATCCTCCATATTTTTAAAATGTGCCTGACGCGATTCGAACGCGCGACCTTCGGCTTCGGAGACCAACACTCTATCCGGCTGAGCTACAGGCACAAGTCATCTTATTATTGTATCACAAAGTTTATTAAAACAGTAGAATTTTAACAAAGCCCATCAAAATTCGTTTCGTATTTAACTCCAAAATCTTCAGCAAATTCTTGCCAGAAAGCACTAATAAATTCAGGTGTTTTTATAGCTTTTTCAATGTTATTCATAGCCTCAATAACAGGGGTATCTTCAGGCTCCAAACCGAATGGGGATGACAATTGATTCTCCAGCTCTCTGTATTTAATACACATTTTATTGTCAGATTCCATTAAATATTTGCTAATTGCATTTTCAAATTCTCTCATAATAACCATATACCCATCTTCAGCTTTTTTATCATCTATCTTTTTTAAGCTTGAATATTCACCATTGCTATTTATTGCACAAATACTTCTAATTGCAGGTCTTTCAGGATTACACATAACTTCATAATCACCGATTGAGACGGGATTTGTACCTCCGGTCTGATTTCTGGGGTGACTATGGATGATTGCAATTTTATTATTAGGATTTTTATACAAAGCACACAATTCTGACTCACCTATAGAGCAACTATGTTTGTCCCCGATTTTAGTAAATACAATTTTATCGTCCAAAATAACCGCCATGCTTTCTCTGGGAGCGTCTGCAAGTATTGACTGTATAACAAATTCTCTGGCTTTATTAAAAGTTTTTTGACTAAAAATGTCATCTTTAGAGACTTTTTCAAAAACATCCGAACTCAATTGTGCAAAAAACTTTTGATGTTGTTTTTCATTGTTGTCAGCTAATGCTAAAAAATCTGCATTTTTAATTTTTTTAACTGTTTTAGCAATATTTAAGCCTGTAAAATTAATCATACCAAAATAAAACAAATAAACATAGAAAATTGCCAAACTATCATTAATAAAGGGTTATTTCAAAACAATAAAAATGCAGGGATTTTCTTCCCTGCACTTTTATAATACGGTTTAAATATTAATGGCAAAGAGCCAGTAATACACCCGCTGCAACAGCTGAGCCGATTACACCTGAAACGTTCGGCCCCATAGCATGCATTAAAAGGTAATTATTCTGGTTGTATTCTAAACCAACTTTGTTTACAACCCTTGCTGCCATAGGAACAGCCGAAACACCTGCTGCACCGATAAGAGGGTTAATAGGTGTTTTAGAACATTTGTTCATAATCTTAGCAAAGATTACACCCATTGCTGTTGCAAGACCAAAAGCTACAATACCTAAAATCAAGATAAACAGTGTTTGAATTGTTAAGAATTGAGAAGCTGAAAGTTTTGAACCAACAGATAAACCTAAGAAAATTGTAACAATATTTATAAGTTCATTCTGCAAAGTTTTTGACAATCTTTCAACAACGCCTGATTCTTTACATAAATTACCGAATGCCAAAGCACCGATTAGAGGACAAGCATCAGGCAATAACAAGATGCAAAGGCCTAAAACAAGCAGCGGGAATACGATTTTTTCTCTTTGAGATACTTCTCTTAACTGAGTCATTTCAATCTGACGTTCAGCTTTTGTAGTAAGCATTTTCATAATAGGCGGCTGAATAACAGGAACAAGTGCCATATATGAATAAGCGGCAACTGCAATTGCACCCAGTAATTCAGGGGCCAATTTAGATGTTACATAGATTGATGTCGGGCCGTCCGCTCCGCCTATAATACCGATTGAAGCTGCCTGCGGCATTGTAAAACCAAACACACAAAGTGCTAATAATAACGCACCAAAAATACCAAACTGTGCAGCACCGCCTAATAATGCAGTCTTAGGGTTGGCAAGCAAGGGGCCGAAGTCCGTCATAGCACCTACACCCATAAAGATAATCAACGGGAATATACCCTGGTGAATGCCGGCTTCATAAATAATTCCTAAAAAACCGGTTGGTTCTGCAATCCCTGCAAGCGGAATATTTGATAACAAACCGCCAAATGCAATAGGAACCAATAATAGCGGCTCAAATTGTTTTTTGATACCAAGCCATAAAAGAAACAGGCACACTAAAATCATAATGGGCGAACCGTATTGGTATAATATCTGTTCTGCTCCTGATAATTCAGGATTAGCAGGCAAAATCATATTAGCAATACCTGTTGATTGATAGAGGCTGTTTAAACTTTCTGTAATATTCATTATTCAGCCTCCTTAACCTAAAGTTACCATTACTTGACCGTTTTTAACCTGATCGCCAACGCTAACTTCAATTGAAGCAACAGTTCCTGATTTTGGAGATTTAATTTCTGTTTCCATCTTCATTGCTTCTAATACAAGAAGTACATCGCCTTCTTCGATTGTATCGCCTTCAGCTACATTAATTTTAAGAACGGCTCCGGGAAGTGCAGCTTTAATTGGTGTAGCATCTGAATTTGCAACACCTGCTTTAGCTTCAACCCCTTCTTTAACACTGATATCATAAGTTTTACCGTTAACAACAGCTTTTTCGCCTTCAATTCTAACGGAATATTTTTTATTGTTAACAGAAACCGTGTATCCTTCAGGCTTTTCACCGGCAACGGAACATTGCTTAACATCGGCATTTTTTCTAACCCCGATTTGTCCTTTGCCTTGAAGGAACATAATACCTTTTTCTTTACAAGCAGCCGCAATAAAGATATTTTCTTCTGTTTCTTCCAAATTTGCTTCTTTAAGCATTTTTCTTGCAGCTTCAATACCTTTATTCGGGTCTTTATCATTGAGGTCAACAACTAATTCTGTTGTAGGCTGCAGTCCTAATTGTTCTGATGCCATTTTAACAAGCTCGCTATCAGGTTCACAGGGAGTTTTACCGAAATACCCGAGAACCATTTTGCCGTAGCCTTCCGTAATCTTATTCCATTTACCGAACATAACATTTGAGTAAGCTTGTTGGAAATAGAACTGTGAAACAGGGGTAACGCTTGTTGCAAAACCGCCCTTTTCAACAACTTCTTTCATGGCGGCAACTACTTCAGGGAATTTATCCATTGTGCCGTTATCTCTCATCATCTGAGTGTTAGCAGTTAAAGCACCGCCCGGCAATGGTGAAGAAATAATAACAGGGTTAACAGCCATAGCCTCAGGAGGCAGGAAGTAGTCCTTCATAGCTTCTTTAAAGATTTCTTCGGTTTCTAAAATCTTTTCTACATCAATACCAAGGTCATATTCTGAACCTTTAAGAGCATGCCACATAGAAACGATATCAGGCTGCGCAGTTCCGCCTGAAACAGGTTTCATAGAAAGGTCAATACCGTCAGCTCCGCCATCGAGTGCTGCCATATAAGCAGCTAAGCCCGTTCCTGCAGTTTCATGGCTATGGAATCTGATATGCATATCAGGGCCCAGAATTTCTCTTGTTCTTTTAATTGTTTCATAGACTTTTCTTGGGGCAGAAGTTCCTGAAGCATCTTTAAAAGCTAAGCTGTCAAAAGGAATACCTGCATCAAGTATGCTTCTTAAAACTCTTTCATAAAAAGCAACGTCATGCGCACCGGTGCAGCCGATGGGAAGTTCCATCATGGTGATTGTTACTTCATGTTTTAAACCGTTATCTTTAATACACTGGCCTGAATAGATAAGGTTATTAACATCATTTAGGGCATCAAAGTTTCTGATGGTTGTCATGCCGTGTTTTTTAAACATCTTAGCGTGTAAATTAATAATGTCTCTGGGTTGAGAATCAAGCCCTACAACGTTTACGCCGCGCGCAAGAGTTTGAAGATTAATATCAGGACCAACAGTTTTTCTGATTGTATCCATCATATCAAAAGCGTTTTCATTACAGTAGAAAATAGGAGATTGAAATCTTGCTCCACCGCCTACTTCAAAGTGCCTTAAACCTGCAGCAACAGCAGATTCTAAAGCGGGTAAAAAATCTTTGGTGAAAACCCTTGCTCCGTAAACGGATTGAAAACCGTCGCGGAACGAGGTATCCATAACTTTAATTTGTTTTTTTGACATTTTTTTATCCTCTTTTTTGTATCACGTAATTTTATTAAACTTTCAATAACTCTTGTGCTTCGGCATTCATGCCGTTTTCCAGAAATTCATCATATTCTTTCTTAAAATTATTAAGAAGTTTTTCTAAAAATTTACTCTTCTCAACATTTTTTCCTG
>CAQTPN010000084.1 GCA_948888345.1 uncultured bacterium
ATTTTTCTCATAATATTAAAGTTGATTTTTCAAAGCTTGATATAAAAATTACCCACGCTGACGAAGTAATTGAAATGGGCGAAGCTGTTGGACAAGCCATCAGAAAGAAGAAAAAATCTTCTATCGTGTTATCTGTTGATGCGGTTGCTCAGGGAAGTTCCGATGCCGTTGTTGCAGCAGGTTCGACCGGTGCTGCTATGGCATCAAGCCTGTTTGGCTTAGGAAGATTAAAAGGAATTGAAAGACCTGCAATTTGTGTTACCCTGCCTGCCATGAAACACCCCATATGCTTAATAGATGCCGGTGCAAACAGCAGCAGCACCCCTGAAATGCTCTGCCAGTTTGCAATTATGGGTTCCACTTTTGTAAAAAATGTTTACGGCAGACAAAATCCGACAGTGGGCATTTTAAATATCGGCGAAGAAGCAGGAAAGGGGAATGAACTGGTTCAGACTGCCCACAAAATGCTTCAAGAACTTAAAGAAAGCAATCAGATTAATTTCATCGGAAACATTGAAGGAAAAGAAGTATTCCATGGTGATTGCGATGTTGTTGTATGTGACGGTTTCGTTGGAAATGTTGCACTTAAAATCGTTGAAGGCTCTTCTTTAATGTTATTTGAAATGATAAAAGAAGAATTTAATTCAAACATAATTTCAAAAATAATAGGTTTACTTGCTAAGCCTTTTATGAAAAGAATTTATAAAAGAATTAACTACGAAGAATTCGGCGGGGCTTTACTTTTAGGAGTTAAAGGAATAACTGTTATAGCCCATGGAAGAAGCACTGCTTACGCTATTAAAAATGCTGTGCGCGTTGCAAAAGAAGCTGTTGAAACAGGCGTGAATAAAAAGATATCAGAATTTTTTGAATAGAAAATAAACCAAAAGGAAAAAACAATGAATTATAAACCCGTACAAATATTATCTCTCGGCATGTCAGTTCCTGACACTGTTATCACGAATGATGATTTAACAAAAATTTTAGATACATCTGACGAGTGGATTTCAACAAGAACGGGTATAAAACAAAGACATATTGCAAACGGAAACGAAAATTCCACTCTTTTTGGTGTGAATGCCGCGCTTGATGCTATGAAAAAATCAGGCATAGAAGGAATAGAGGTTGATGCTATAATTGTGGCTTCTTCAAACCCCTACAATATTTATCCCTCCACCGCCTGTGTCATTCAGGACGCAATAGGTGCAAAAAATGCTATAGCCTTTGACATCACTGTAGCCTGCACTGGCATGATTTATGCACTTGAAATCGGCCGCTCAATGATTGCAACAGGAAAATATAAAAATGTTCTCCTTGTAGCAACAGATACAAATTCAAAATTCTTGGATTGGACGGACAGAGGAAGCTGTGTATTATTTGGAGACGGCGCAGGGGCTATTTTAATTTCAAAAGCACAAGACGGCGTTGATGATATTCTAGCTTTAAATGTTAATGCAAACGGTTCAATGGGAAAATTTATTACAATGAATTTAACGGGTGATAATTGTCCGCTTGTGGAACCTGCAACAGAAGGATGTCACAAAATCACAATGAATGGTAAAGAAGTTTATAAATTCGTTGTTCAAACCATGCCCGAATCCATTATGAAATGCCTTGAGGATGCAAAATTAGAGCCAAAAGATGTTGATTATCTTGTACCTCATCAAGCAAATTTGAGAATTATTGAAGGACTGCAAAACCGTCTTGAATTCAGTGATGATAAAGTTATTGTAAATATTGATAAATACGGCAATACATCTGCCGCCTCCGTTCCTATTGTCTTAACGGAAGGTATTCAATCCGGTAAAATTAAAACCCCGTCTGTTGCTATTCTTTGCGCATTTGGTGCCGGTATGGCCTGGGGTTCGGCTGTAGTCCGTTTAAGAGAAGGTCTTAAATAACGGCTTAATTCCGTTTAATATTTTAGAGGAGAAAATAATGAAAAAAATTGCTTTTATATTCCCCGGTCAAGGTGCACAAACTACAGGCATGGGGCTTAGTTTATATGAAAATTTTGAAAGCGCAAAAAAAATATTTAACAGAGCAGATGAAGTTTTAAAAAAATCCGTATCAAAAATCTGTTTTGAAGGGCCGGATGAACTTTTAAAACAAACGGTAAACACACAAAGCTGCCTTTTAACAGTATCAATTGCAGCTCTTGCAGCGTTACATGAAGTTTCAAACGGCTCAATTAAGGCTGATTATGCACTCGGACATTCGCTCGGCGAATATTCTGCCCTTTATACTGCGGGTGTTATGGATTTGGATACGACATTCCTTGCCATCCAAAAAAGAGCGGATTTAATGCAAAAAGCATGTGAAAGTTCTGCGCAAGGCGGGATGAGTGCCATCCTGGGCTTAGGCGAGGATAAAATTAAAGAATGCCTTGAAAAGGCTTCCTCAAAAGGACTGGTAAGTATTGCAAATTATAATGAACCAAACCAAATTGTTATAACAGGCGAACTTGAAGCCGTTAATTATGCAAACGATTTAATTAAAGAAGCAGGCGCAAAAAGAGTCGTTCCGCTTGCTGTTTCAGGCGGTTTCCATTCTAAATTAATGCAAAGCGCAAGTGATGGCTTTAAGGAGTTTGCTTTAAACCTTCAATTGAATGATGCAAAAATCCCTGTAGTAACAAATGTTGATGCAGAACTTACAACATCGGCCGAAGATTTTAGATGTAAAATGCCGGAGCAGATAAGTTCATCAGTATATTGGAGTCAATCAATACAAAGATTGCTTGAGCTTGGTGTTGATACCTTTATTGAACTTGGCAGCGGCAAAGTTTTGGCCGGTTTAAACAGAAAAATCTGCCCTGCCGATGTAAAAACATATAATGTTTTTGATAAAGATTCATTAATTAGCACGGTAAATGACCTTACCGCCATAAATGTATAGGAGAAAAAAATGACAAATGATAAAAAAGTGGCCCTTGTTACAGGCGGCTCAAGAGGAATAGGTAAAGCATGCGCGCTTGAACTTGCAAAAGCAGGATATGATGTAGTTATAAACTACGCAGGAAACGAAGAAGCTGCGAATAAAACAGTATCTGAAATTAAAGATTTAGGCCAAAACGCCGTTGCAAAGAAATTTGATGTTTCAAATAAAGAAGCGGTAGATGCTGCAATTGCAGAAATTATTGAAGAATTTGGAAGAATTGATGTTCTTGTAAACAATGCGGGAATTACAAGGGATAATCTTTTTATGAGAATGAAAGAGGATGAATGGCTTTCTGTTATTAATACAAACCTGAATTCCGCTTATTTTGTAACAAACCCCGTATCAAAAATTATGATTAAACAAAGAAGCGGTGCTATTGTTAATATGGCATCTGTTTCAGGAGTTTACGGAAATGCTGGGCAGGCTAATTATTCAGCGGCAAAAGCCGGCATGATAGGGTTTACAAAATCTCTTGCAAAAGAACTTGCTTCAAGAAACATAAGAGTAAATGCCGTTGCTCCGGGATTCATTCAAACAGACATGACAAAAGATTTACCTGTAGATAAAATTGTTGAAAGAATTCCTCTAAAAACTTTGGGACAACCTGAAGATATTGCAAAAACAGTTAAATTTTTAGCTGTTGATGCAACTTATATTACAGGGCAGGTTATAGGCGTGGATGGCGGTCTTGTAATATAATGAAAGCTAAATTTCATATAGCATTAGTGTTATCTTTCTTGTGCATAAATGTTTATGCACAAGAATTTTATCAACCAAAAAACTATAGTGAAGAAAGAGATACATATATAAAATATACTTTAGATAACTTTTCCCCTTCTGAATTGCAAACACCGTTTACATCATCGTTTTCAGGCCAAATTCCCCTAAATAAACAAAATTTAACCCCCGAAGAAAAAGAGCAGATGCGTCTTGCAAAAGAAAAGATGAAAGAAAAAAAACTTCAATTTTCAAGTGAAGAATTTATAAAACAGATTAAAAAGAATAAAAAAGACAATGTTGATTTAATGCTAAAAGCCGGCATAAGTCCAAATATTGATTATTTTGGCGAATATGCAATATTTTATGCCGTAAAATATAATAAAACAGATATTGCAAAAACTCTGCTTGAACTTGGCGCAAATCCAAATGCAGGCTTTGATTCGCCTCTTTTTTGGGCAGCAAAAAATAACAATACAGAGCTTGCAAAAATTTTAATTGATAAAGGTGCTAAAATTGACTATACAGAGCTTGTTACATCAAAAAGCATTTTGTATACAGCTTTAAAGAAAAATAATCTGGAGCTTGCAAAAATTTTAATTGATAAAGGTGCTAAAATAGACGGGGCTTCCAGAGTTTTAATAGAAAAGAAAAATCTTTACGCACCTCTTGGCATCTCAAGAATGTAAGCATTCATTAAGTTTACCTGCAAATTTTAATATTCACATGTTTTAATAGGATACCATTAAGATTTTTTTAAAAGAAAGGTTTTATAATGTTATCATTCAACCCTGTTAATTCAACCTCAAATGTAAAAGTAGAAAAAGCACCCGTTAAATCCGTAACAGTTAACAACTCCAAAGCAGCGGGCGGTTCTATGAGATTTAAAGATGCAATAAAAATATTAACCCCCGGAGATATTTTTACCATTAGCGATACCGGTCATAACAGTTACATAGATGAGGGTCTTTACCTTGTTTCCGAAAAAGACGACATAAATGAAGGTTTGATGCTGACCAGATTAAATTCAAATATTGAAGACGGTATGCCCATTGAAAGACCCGGATGTAATCTCGTCACTGCAAACGATGCAAGCGGGGATGTAAGAATAGCAGGCTCATTAGATATAACCGCATAAAATATGAAATCAAATCAAAAAAAATACCTCCCAAAATTAGGAGGTATTTTAATTTAATCTTAAAACTGTTTTAAAAATCTTTCATCATTGTTAAAGAATAATCTGATATCATCAATCGCATATTTAAGCATGGTGAGTCTCTCAATTCCCATACCGAACGCAAACCCTGAATATACACTTGAATCTATCCCGACGCCCTCTAAAACATTAGGGTCTACCATACCGCACCCGAGTATCTCAAGCCAGCCGGTACCGGAACATGTAGAACAGCCCTTACCGCCGCACATAATACATTGAACATCTACTTCGGCAGAAGGTTCAGTAAAAGGAAAGAAGCTGTTTCTAAACCTTGTCGGACGGGAAGAACCGAAATACAGTCTTATAAATTCATTTAACGTACCTTTTAAATCAGTAAAAGTTACATTTTTATCTACACAAAGCCCTTCAATTTGATGGAATAAATTATTTTTCCTTGCACTCACTGACTCATTTCTGTATACTCTTCCGGGTGCAATAATCCTGATGGGAGGATTCTGATTTTTCATAGCATGAATCTGAGCACCTGATGTCTGGCTTCTTAACACCACATGTTCTGCATTTGCCGCATAATAAGTATCCTGAACATCACGTGCAGGGTGCTCTTTTGGTGTATTTAATAAATCAAAATTGTATTTTTCAACCTCTACTTCAGGCGAATATTTATTTTCAATCAAAGAAAATCCTAAATGTTCAAAAATTTCAACAAGTTCATTGACTGTTGATGTTAAAGTGTGTACCCTGCCTTTTTTAATATATGTCCCGTCAAGCGTCGGGTCAATTTTTTCGGATGCCAATTTTTTGTTTAATTCTTCAAAATAAAAAACTTCATTTTTCTCTTTAATTAAATTTTCAATTTCATTTGAAACTTCATTTGTTAAAGAGCCGATTTTTGGCCTTAAAGAAGGGTCAATATCCTTTAGGCCTTTTTTTAAATTGTTAAGTTCTGATGACCTTGATAAATATTTATTTTTAACTTCATCCAGCTCTTTTAAATTTTGGGCGGATGAAATCTCCTCAACGGCACTTTTCTTAATTTCTAAAATTTTGTTTTCCATAAAAAATTATCCAAAAAATATTTTTACAAAATAATAATAACTAAAAAAAACACCAACTTCAAGATTTTTGATATAATGATTTTATCTTATTTATGAGTTTATAGCAGGAATTTTTGAGAAATATGATTATAATATTTTACATTTCACTGTTTTTATATGTAACAGTTATATCAATAGCCCCGAACCTTACCGATTATGACCTCTGGGCAAGGCTTGTTGTCGGGAAAACATTTTTCCAAACAGGAACTCTTCTGAATTATGATTTCCAATCATTCGGCCCAACCCGCCAGTGGTTTGACCATGAATGGGGTTCAAGTCTTATTTTTTATTCAATACTCGATAAATTCGGCGATATCGGACTTTATACGCTCAAAGCAATAATGCTGTTTCTGGTTTATTTTATAATCACAAGAATAATTTTATTAAGAAGAAAACACCTTTCACATACAGAAGAAAATCCATTTATAACGGCTCCTTTAAACATTCTGTTTTTTATATTCTTAATTCAATCCACCCTTGATGTGGTATTTACAACAGTAAGATGCCAGATGTTTTCATTTTTATTCTTTATGCTCTGGTTTTATGCGCTTGAAAAATCAAGACTTGAAAATAATTAT
>CAQTPN010000085.1 GCA_948888345.1 uncultured bacterium
ATGAATTAAAAATAACCCAGGGCGAATTAAGCAAAAGATATTTTGAGCTTATAAGATTAATTAAAGAACAGCTTTAAAATGGGATTTATATACAAGTTTACACTAAATTAATCCCAAACAGTCATGCTGAACTCGTTTCAGCATCTTGTATCAGTAAGACCCTGAAACCAGTTCAGGGTGACGATTGCTGATAGTTTTAGTGTAAACTTGTATATGAATCCTTTTAAAATCATATTTTCATATTGGAAGAATAACTTTTAAAGGCAGGGTATGAATAGGTTTTTGTAAAAAACGGCTGAATTCTTCCGCTGTAGTTATCCTGAAGGGTTAATTTTTCTTCCGGTGCCTTTTTATCAGCTCTTTTTTTCATATACCCTGCAAAGGCGTTTCTTACGATAGGGGTTAAAATGCAGCTTGAAATTATTCCGCCTAAAATTGCAGCTCCGGTTTGCAGATTTCTGCCCATTTTTGCATATTCTGCAGTATGGGTTGAGTAGTCTAAAATTTTACCTGTTTCATCTTTTAAATTTATAAAAGTTTTACCGTTTTTGTTGGGTTTTGTTAATTTTTCCGCGCCGTTCATTAATTTTGTGGTAACAAGAGCATACATGCCGATGTTTGCTGCCCCGTCAGCTAATTCCTGTGGTACAAGGAATTTTTTATCCTCTTTTGATAATTCTTTATTGTGCATTAATCCGACAGTCTGCGCGGCTGATGCTAAAACCCAGCCCAGTGCTGCGGTTACAAATAAAAAACCTGCATTATTGTCTTTATCAAACCAGCTTACGAATTCATTTTTAATCTTATCTAAGCATCCCATTTGATTACCTCCATATTAACCTGTGACATCGGAGGCAGCTCTCCTGTTTGGATTTTGTTTGAAATTTCCTGCATTTTTGTCTTAAAATCAGGATTTAAAGAAGGTTTTGGGGCTTTATGCTGAACATTGTCCCCCTTGAGTTTTCCTTTTTTCTTTGCTCTTTCCGTGAAAATATGTGTTAATTTATCTGTTAAAGGAACATCAATTAAGAAATTTGTAAACATCATAATACCAAGCCCCATAAGGGTTCCGATAACAGCACCTGTGTGACTTTTATCTTTTGTCATAAATTCGGGCAGTTTTTTGACAATATTTTTATTACTCAATATTGCATCTGTTCCAAGAATGCAGGCTTCCCTTATAATTACACCCGTAACGGTGCAGGCAATGGCTTTTGCGGCACTTCTTATAGCGGAAGTTTCTTTTGTTTCATCATCAATCCATGGATTCATTTTATCCATAACCGGATGCAATGCAAGGGCTGCCACCCCGAAAGCAAGCCTTTGCCCCGGAGATTGAAGTGCACCAAGTCTATCCAGTGCTTTTCCTGCCTTGGGTCCAATATTAATTCCCCTGAAATTAGGGCTTTTATGCAAAGTATTGTTGTTAATTGATAGCATAGTTAAATTGAACTAATTTTCCACAAGTCCTATAACGCATGTGAATATTAAAAATTGCGCTTTTCAAACCTCCCATTAACAAAATTTAATATTATAAATGTAGTATTTAATAAGAAAAAATGTCCATGGTACAATTATTATACCATAGGAATTTTATTTTGGAAGCGGAAATTATGAAACAGCCATTTTTTTACGATATTACATTGAGGGATGGAAATCAGTCTTTAAAAAAGCCATGGAGCCTTCCCGAGAAAGAAATAATTTTTAAAAAACTTCTTGAATTAAATGTTCAGGCGGTTGAAGTCGGTTTTCCTAATTCTTCCGAAATGGATTTTGAGGCATGCGGATATTTAGCTTCAATTGCACCGCAAGGCCTTGTAGTTTCAGCTCTTGCAAGATGTGTCGAAGCCGATATTACAAGTGCTGTTAAGGCAATTTGTCATGCAGGTTCTCCAAGAGTTCACACATTTTTAACCTTAAGCCCCTTTCATATGAAATATGTTTTAAATAAGGAGCCTGATGAGGTTAGAAAAACGGCAATCGGTGCTGTAAAATTTGCTTATGAAGAAATTAAAAAGGCAAATAAAAACGGTGAAGTGCAGTTTTCCGTCGAACATTTCGGAGATTGTGCCGAGAATTTAGATTTTGTAATTGATACACTTCAAGAGGTTGTAAAGGCAGGTGCCACAACAATCAATCTTCCAAATACCGTTGAGAGAAAACGCCCGAGAGTGTTTCTTGATATGGTTGAAAAAGTTTATAATGCTTTGCCTAAAAATATTGCAATTTCTCTGCATAACCATAATGACCTTGGTATGGCAACAGCTACAACGGTTGAAGGATATTTTTCAGGCGCAATTCAGCTTGAATGCGCCCTAAATGGCCTTGGGGAGCGCGCAGGCAACACTAATTTTTATGAAGTTGCGGTGGCTTTGCATAATTCCGGAGTGGAAGTTCCTGTTGATTTGCCGAAAATATATGAAACAGCTTTAATTGTAGCGCAAATGTCAAAAGTTGATATATATGAAAAAGCACCTTTGATAGGCCCTGATGCGCTTGCCCACAGAAGCGGCATCCATCAGGACGGTGCACTTAAGACAAAAGATATGGAATTTGGTGCATACAGGCCTATACATCCGTCTTTAATAGGCAGAAAAGATGATGAAAAAATCGGATTTACAAGCCAATCAGGCAAAACCGCCATTTTTGAAATTATCTCAAAAGCAGGATATCCGATTACAATCCAAGAAGCCATCCGTCTTGCTCCTGCTGTTAAAGAGGCGGCTGAAAAAAGCGGCGAATTACCCACAAGAAATATTATCGATATTTACTTTAATGAAATCTGCAACATTAAAGGGGCTTTCAAACTTACAAAATTTGACCATATCGGAGAAGGCAAATTTATTCTTGAATTTAATTATAAAGATAAAAGCTATAAAATGACAGGCACCGGAAACGGGCCGATTGATGCCTGCATGGATGCCCTGAAGCAGGCCGGATTTGAAAGAAAACTTCTTCACTATAAGCAGATTGCAATGGATGAGGAACTTTTGGGCTCAGGCGCAAATGCAATGAGTGTTATTCATATTGAGGGAGATGACGGTTCTAAAGTTATCGGCCGCGCAATTCATAAAAATACTGCCGTTGCAAACGTTAAAGCTATATTTAATGCTTATAATTTAATATATAAGGATTAAACAATGAAGTGCTCAAGGCTTTTTATTGTGCCGGTGTTGGTTTTGGCGTTCGGTATCTGCGTGCTCTATTTTAATTCTTTAACTTTTAAAATTCAAAAAGCCGTTTGGGGTAAGGATTGCACAGTAACTGCCGCAGTAATTTATAATGATTATATTTGGAGCTATAACAGCAAAAAAGCACCGCTTTTAAGTGTTTTTAAATATTTTGCCGCGCTAAAAGTTTTGAATAAAATTAAAGCAGAAAAATGTTCTCTTGATGATAAAATCCTTGTAACGGAAGATATGGTAAGCAAAACTACCTATTCACCCATGCTGAAAAAATACGCAGCCCCTTTTAAAATTTCTGTTGCAGATTTGATGAAATATATGGTATCTGAAAGCGATAATAATGCGGCAGATATTTTAATTGAGTATGCAGGTGGAATTGAGGCCATAAGAAGCTTTTTGCAGACATTTGATTTTGATGCAATTGAAATTTCCGCTAATGAAAAAATGATGAATGAAGATATTGGTGCACAATATCTTAATAAGGCAAGAGCTTTTGACGTTTTGCTTGCGATGAAATTTTTCAGAGAAACTACCATGCCTGATGAACAAAGAGCCTTTCTTGATAAAATCATGATTAAAACTGTGACCGGCGAAGATAAGATTAAGGCAGGTCTGCCGGAAGGTGTTGTTTTTGGGCATAAAACAGGTTCTTCCTCAAGAAAGCCTGATGGTGTAAAAATTGCCGATAATGATGCGGGCTTTGTAATTCTGCCAAACGGAAAGACCTGTTATATGGCTGTCTTTGTAACCGAATCCAAAATGAGTGATAAAGAAAACGCCGCCTTAATTTCTGAAATTTCAAGAATAATTTATGATGAAGTAAATAGAAAATAAACATGCATAATGTCAATATATTAACAAGATGTATGAAATTTAACGATATTTATACTGCGGATTTTGCTTCCAAAACTGCCATTTCTGCGCTTTTTATAATCTCATCAATTGTTTTGTTGAAATAAAGCTCATGGCCGAGACCTACAGCTGTTGCACCTTTTTTTAAATATTCTTTAATGTCTGAAATTTTAATTGAACCTGTCGGCATAACGTTTAAAAACTTCATTGGTCTTAATAATTCTTCAATATAAGTTGCCCCGCCTAAATCCTTAATCGGGTAAATTTTTATAACGGGAACTCTTGCTTTCCATGCCGTATAAGCTTCATTTGGCGTAGTTGCGGTGAGCATCAGGGGAATTTTGTGCCCTGAGGAAAGTTTTACTAAATTCATCTGCAAAATTGGCGATACCAGAAGTTTTGCACCGGCTTCAATACCGTCTAATGCCTGGGAAGAAGTTATAACGCCGCCTTGCGCTACATATATATTTTCATTTTTTGCAATTTCTTTAATGGCATCAATAGTGGAATTAACTTCTATAACCTTTATCCCACCCTTAATATAGGCATTTGCAATCTCTACGGCCTTTTTTGTATCATCTTCTCTTATAATTCCATAAATCTTATTTTCTTTTATTGCTTGAATAATATTCATCTTTTCTGCTGCTTCCTGTTCTTAATTTCAATACTGCTTTGATATTGAATTTCTCGTATTCTGTTATCAAATGTAACACTAAGAAAGGTATTTTTCAATTTTCTCGGCGCAATAATATTTAAAGTCTCCCTGTCCTTTAAAAGACAGTTTATTTTTGAATTCGTATTTTCTTTCATTAGTTCCGCAGAAAGCAAAAGGGCAGTTTTGCTTGCATCAATTAAATTTAATTTAGATAAATCAAACTCATATTCAAGGCTTGAATTATTTTTAAACGCCTCTTTTGCATTTTGGATTTTTTCATCCAGATTTTTTCTGTTAAAGTTTATCGTTATTTTTCTCATAAAAATTATCTGCTATATGCTTATATTAAGCATCTCGGTCCTTATGGCATAAACTTTATTTATCTGTTATTAAATTTAAACTGTTTAGTGTATAATTTTTTATAAAAAACATCTTAAAGGATGGGAAATTATAGAGGAAAAACTTATGCAAGCGGTGATAATGGAAAAAGATGAAATTATAAAAAGTGCAAGCGAAGTATTTGATATTGAAGCAAATTCAATTTTAAAGCTTAAGGACAGGCTTGGTGCCGATTTTATTAAGGCTGTTGATATTTTATATTCTTCAAAGGGAAAAGTAATTGTAACAGGCATGGGAAAATCCGGCCTGATTGGAAGAAAAATAGCCTCAACCCTCTGTTCAACCGGCACGCCTGCAGTTTTCCTCCACCCTGCGGAATCCACCCATGGAGATTCAGGAATCATAACAAGAAATGATGTCGTTATAGGTATTTCAAACAGCGGCGAAACAGGTGAGCTTTTAAATCTTCTGCCCTTAATTAAAAGGTTTAATGTGCCGTTAATCGGGATAACGGGCAAAATGGAATCTACCCTTGCAAAAAGAAGCGATGTTGTTCTGGATATTGCGGTAGAAAAAGAGGCATGCCCTTTAAACAAAGCACCCACTGCAAGCACCACCGTTACTCTTGCTCTTGGAGATGCGCTTGCCGTATGTCTTTTGAAAAAACGCGGTTTTTCTTATGAAGATTTTCTTGTGTTTCACCCCTCCGGTGCCCTCGGTAAGGGAATTTTATATAAAGTGTCCGATTTAATGCTCAAGGAAAATCTGCCTGTTGTAGATGAGAACATCCAATTTTTAGATGCAGTTAAATTAATTTCGGAGAAAAAATTAGGCTGTGCTTTTATTGTAAATAATGATAATTCCCTAAAAGGGGTTATCACTGATGGTGATATCAGAAGAATTTTATTAAAGTATACAAATTTTGAAAATTTAAAGGTGCAAGACGTGATGGTTTTAAATCCAAAGCATGTTAATGCTGATGATTTGGCTGCAAAAGCACTTTCTATTATGGAAAAATATTCAATAACGTCGCTCGGTGTGGTTGAAAACAATAAGCTTGCAGGTATTATTCACATCCATGACCTTTTGAAAGCGGGAGTTGCATAAATTATGTCTTATAATTACTTGAATTTTAATGATTTAAATTTAAAATTGAAGGCAAAAAAGATAAAAATCGTTGCTTTTGATGTAGACGGCGTTATGACAGACGGTTCTTTAACTTTCTTAGAGGATGGAAGAGAGATTAAAACCTATAATGCAAAAGACGGTCAGGGCGTTGTAATGCTGAATAAAGCAGGTTTTAAAACAGCAATTATAACTGCGCGCGATAACGGAACGGTCGAGCACAGAGCGCAGGTTTTAGGAATTACAAAACTTTTTAAAGGGCAAAAAAATAAGCTTAAAGAGATCGGAAGAGCGTCGTGTAGGGAAAGAGTGTAG
>CAQTPN010000086.1 GCA_948888345.1 uncultured bacterium
GCGACCCCCTCGTCCCAAGCGAGGTGCGCTACCAAGCTGCGCTACGTCCCGATAAAAATATTAAATTTACCTCTATAAATGTATCAACAATAAAATTTGATGTCAATAGAAAAGCTAGCAGCTTATATCTAAAATTGGAGCCTTAACTTCTTGTTCAAAATTATCTATAAGTTCCTTCATGCCATCTTCACCCATTGCAACTGCATGAGAGCCCGGGAACTTCTCCTCAAAACCACAGGTGTCAGTATAAAATTCTCTTTTATCTCTAACGGGGTCGCTAACCTCGAGGGAAGCTCCTGATTCTTTTAGCATATTTTTTGCAATAGATGCAAGCATAGCGCGTCCTGCTAATTTATAATTTCCATTAGGATTTCTTTCCAAAAAATGCACATCAGCAGTATTAGAATAACCCTCGGTTGCACAGATTGCAACCAAATCATTATTATCTGATTCCAGAGTATAGAATTTATTATGTTCCAGAACATATCTGGTTAAATCTGACAATTTCTCATTTGAATTAAGACGTTCATATTTACCCGCAAGTCCCGCTGTCATACTAAACTTATATTTCCAATACCAGCCTCCGCCCTTGCATGCAAGCTCCATACTATCGGTTTCATCTTTGCCGTCATACTCATACAAAGTGGCATTCTCAAAATCCCGTTTTTCACTGTTATAAACACGGGTTTGCGATATAGGAATTTTATTACCAAAAGAAATATTCATAAGTAAATTCAATAAAACAGATGACAGATAAAAATTGCCATAAATTTTTAAATTTTACTTAAACTTTGTTCAATATCAGAAATAATATCTTCAATATCTTCTAATCCTACGGAAAATCTTACCAACCCGGGATTAATACCGCAAGCAACCAGTTGTTCATCCGTCAATTGCCTGTGCGTAGCACTTGCAGGATGAAGCACACAGGTTCTGATATCAGCAACATGGACTTCATTTGATGCAAGTTTTAAACCATCCATAAACTTAATCGCAGCCTCTTTTCCGCCTTTTATAGTTAGGGAAATTACTCCAGATTGACCTTTTGGCATATATTTTCGAGCAAGCTCATAATATTTATTTGTTTTCAATCCCGGATAATCTACAATATCAAATTTACCCGAATTTTCAAAATATTGAGCTGCCTTAAGTGCGTTAGAGCAATATTTTTCCATTCTGATTGCAAGAGTTTCAAGTCCTAAATTCAACAAAAATCCGGAGTTTCCTGACGGATAAGCTCCAAAATCCCTCATAAGCTGCATTCTTGCCTTAATAATATACGGTGCAAAAGCATAATCTCTTGTATAAACTGTTCCATGGTATGATTCATCAGGCTCTGTAAAATCAGGAAAATTGCCGTTTGTATAATCAAATTTACCGGAATCTACAATAACTCCGCCCACCTGAAGCGCGTGTCCGTCCATATATTTTGAAGTGGAATGAATAACAACATCAGCACCGTATTCAATGGGTTTACATAAAATAGGAGTCGGGAAAGTATTATCTACAATCAAAGGAATACCGTTGTTATGCGCAACCCGTGCAAACTTTTCAATATCCAAAACTTGCAATGACGGGTTTGTTAAAGTTTCTCCAAAAATTGCTTTTGTATTAGGCTTGATTTTGGCTTGAATTTCTTTTTCATCCGCATCCACATCAACAAAAATACACTCAATACCAAGTTTTTTTAAGGTTACAGCAAACAAATTTAATGTTCCGCCATAAATTGAAGCAGAACTTATAAAACTGTCTCCTGAATTACACAAGTTTAAAATTGACATCAAAGATGCCATTTGTCCTGATGAAGTGCACATAGCGGCAACTCCGCCTTCAAGGTCAGCTATCTTTTTTTCAACAACATCAACGGTTGGATTGGTAAATCTGGAATAAATGTGTGCTTTAGTAGGGTCATCAAATACATCCCCGATTTCTTTTGTAGAATTAAACTTAAAAGTTGTACTTTGATATATGGGCATTACCCTTGGGCCGCCATTTTCGGGATTGTATCCTGAATGCAGGCATTTTGTATTATCTTTCATTTTTCCTCCAAATCTTTTGTGCGACAGATGTTTGCATTTTAAGTCCCTATTTTATGCACGCGCACAAAGTTGGTTCTGCCCGTAATAAGGCGCGGCGCAGAGCCTGTAATAATCACATAATCATTATTTTTTAAACCAATTTCATTTATTAAAAATTCGTCAATTTTAAGAAGTAGATTTGTATCCACCGTCTCATCCCATTTTTTACAGAATGGGTAAACACCCCAGTTTAGGGTCATTTTTCTGCAGGTCTCTTCAATATCAGATATCATTACAATTGGTGCAGACGGTTTTAATTTAGACATCAGCCTTGTAGAATACCCGAAATGTGAAAAACTTAAAATTGCTTTAGCATTAACATATTTAAGCATTTTATCAACACCGAACACTACCGCCTGGCGGGTTAGTGCTATTTCATCATCAGGCTCCGTATCTGTATCAAATTTATAAAAACAGCTGCTTTCTGTTGAAATTGCAATTTTAGACATCATCCTGACAGCATCTGCCGCAAATTTTCCGACTGAAGTTTCTCCAGATAACATAACAGCATCTGCCCCGTCCAATATGGCATTTGCAACGTCGGAACTTTCAGCACGGGTTGGAATAGGTTCATTTATCATTGATTCAAGCATTTGAGTCGCAACAATGACAGGCTTTCTCTGTTTATTTGCTTCTTCTATTATGAGCTTTTGACAAATTGGCACATCAACAGGCGATAACTCAATCCCCAAATCCCCGCGGGCTACCATAATGGCGTCCGATACAAAAACTATATCCTTTAGATTTTTAATAGCATCAGGTTTTTCAAGCTTTGATACTACGGGAATAGATGAATTAAAATCATTTATATATTTTTTTGCAAGAAGCACATCCTCTTTTTCACGCACAAAAGAAAGAGCTATTAAATCTGCTTTTTCTTCAACCGCAAACTTAATAAATTCAATATCCTTGGGTGTAACAGCATCCAAAGAAGCGGTGGAACCAGGAATATTCAGCCCTTTTCTTGATTTTAGAAGCCCGCCGTTTGTAACAGTAGCATACACTCTGCCGTCATCCACTCTGTCCACCAGCACTTCAAGCTTGCCATCATCTATCAAAACTCTTGAACCGGCTTTAACATCCTCGCTTATTCCTGCATAGTCCACAGGAATAATATTTTCATCAACTTGCTCAAGCGAATGCTCAAAAACAAGTTTATCTCCGTTTTTAATTAAAATCTCTTCTTTTAAATTGCCGATTCTGATTTTTGGACCTTGCAAATCTACAAGCGTTGCAACATAATTGCCCAACTTTGATGCAACACTTTTTATAAGACGTATTTTCTCTCTGTGATATTCCATAGACCCGTGAGAAGTATTCAATCTGAAAACATTTGCTCCGCTTTGAATCAACTCTTTAATCTTATCTTCACTATCTGTTGCAGGACCCAGCGTTACAACTATTTTTGTTCTTTTTAAAAATATATCTTTCATCTTCATTGCCTTTTTTGAAATATTTAAATATCTTTAAGCCATGCTTCAAGAATATCCAACTCTTCTTTTTTTACAATCCCCTCTTTGTACAAAGCATCGTAAACATTAAACATATTATCTTTAAGTGAAATATTACTCTTTATTGTAGATTTTGAAACATCAATAACTCTTTGTGCATATAAATAGCACGGAATTTCAGATTCAAAATCTTTCAAATAATTATGAACATTTCTTTCTTGAATGACTGTAGCCTTTGTAAAACACAAATGGTATCCTTCATTCCACATCAAAGGCTGTGCTACAAGACCACGTAGAATATCGGTAAACCTAAATGTTACGGTTGACGGAAGATATAAAAGCGGGAATAATTCACGCCTTGTAAAAGTATTCTGTGTATTATAAGGACAAACGGTTCCCTTTCCAAAAGCTATGGAGGGTTTATCCTCAAAATCACATTTTTTATTATTTGTCAGTCTGTAAATAGCATCCACATCGGGTTCGTTATCAACAAGCCCTTGATATACGCCTATCTTTAAGTTCCTTTTCTTTAGAGTATCTTCACAAACAAGGTGTTCTTTGTTAGTTATAAGCTCAAGCGGATATCCTCTGGGCCAGATATCTTCTTTTGAAAAATATCTATATACGTTTAAAAAGCCTTTATCAGGCTCCGTAAAAAGCTCTTCATTATCAAAGCTCAAAGCTTTCCAGTTGCTTTTTGGATAATTATCATCATCTGTTTCATAAATCATTTCAGCACCGGCATTCCTGGCCCAGATATACCCTATCATCTTTCTGCAGTAATGATTAAATGGTAAAACTTTTTCAATATTATACCCGTAAGTTTTTTCAGCAGATAAAAATGTTATTTCAGCCTTGCTATCTTTAATATCCCAATTGGAAGGAGTTTTTTTATCTCCTGCTATAATTAAATGATTTTCAGGGTTATCTGCAAATTTTTTAACCGCATCGGTTGCTTCAAAAATAGTAGTTATAACAACATAATTATTATTCATCAATATCCATCTCCCATATAGAATACTTTACAGGGTGAACCAGAAGATTTTCATTGTTCCACTCGTTCAGTAATTTTTTAACAGATTTATTATATTTTTCAGGCATTTCTTTCCTCTGACTATCTACAGATGTATAATTTACAATCTTGTAATCAATATCCTTTGGCATCATAATTTTATTAAGAACGATACAAAGACTTGTAGGTACAGCCACTTCGGCAAAAATTCTCTCTTCTGCAAGCACTCCTGCATAATAAGCAAACCTTTTTACATAATCTTTCGGAATAACAAAGAAATCCGAAAAACCACCGGCAAACGGAAATAAATATTTAATATTACCGTATTCATCATCCTTAAATGAACTCAATATCTTTTTTAAATCCAGGTTAACATCCGCATAGTCAGGCATATATTTATAATAAAAATTATGCTGGCAATTTACGGGTAAAAAATCCTGAAGGTATTTAATCTTGTCTTCTGTTATCAAACGACGAAGTATGCCGAGCTTCTTATATTTTACCATCATATCAGGAACACTCGGCAAGATATCATCAACTATTTCCCTATTTTCAGAATACATATAATTCAAAACTGTCGGAAAAAGCCACACTCTTGATAAAAGATGTTCATCACTCATCACAAATAAATTTCTTGCAGTAAACGCGGTATCTGCATCAATTTTTAACATATCTTCGATAGTTACGTTGGAAAATTTAGGATGAAGCATTACATCATCACCCATAAAAGCATAGTAATCGAATTCTTCACTAAAAAATCTATCTAATCCCTGTGTTACATATCCTGAAAATTGATACGAATTTTCATAAACAGGAATAACATTCTCTTTATTCCCCGTATAAAAGGGCATAAGGTGATAAATCTTATCAAATCTGCCGCCGTAAAGTTTTTCAAGCTTTTCAATATTGGCAATAAACTGGTGATTATAAATTATTACAAGACAGGTTTTTTTCATTTATCGACTCCCCTTAGAGCCAAATCCCCATTTGTTTAATAAAACAGGGTAAGCCATTAAAACATTATCTCCATCATCATTTAATAAGCTGGCTGCATTTGATTTGTGCCGCCTTAATTCAAGATTTAACGAATATCCGCCATCATTTTTATTCAAATTTAATATTTTCATTTCACAATTCAAATCTTTTGCCATCTTGATTTTCTTCGCGCTAAAACACATTGCTGTCGCAAAAGCTGCATTGTAATGAAGTCTACCTGCCGCCAGAATACCGCAATAATGAGCAAAACTTTTCAGGGTATTATTTGGAATTACAAAAAATTCCGCCTCTGCTCCAACAAGTGGGTAAATCGTTACAAGTTCATTTTCGGGAACTTTTGATACAAAAGCCTCACTAAGGCTTTTTATATTAATACTTCCGTATTTTAATCTGAAATAAAAGGGATGATTATGCTTTTTGCCTGCAACAATATATCTTTGAAGATAAGATAAATAATCTCTGTACATATAGGGTGTCTTTAACCCGGCTTTTTCGTTATACATTTTTCTTGCATCAGCTTTTTCAGGTAAAAAATTTCTTATTTCGGCACCGTTTTTGCCGTATGTCATATTAAAGAGACTTGGAAAGGCCCATTGTGTATCAGCAAGTGTATCAACATCTATACCTTTTATATTATCAGATATAAAACAGGTATTTTTATCAAGCTTGAAATACGATTCAAGATTATAAGAATTAATACACGGATTTAAAAGACAATCTTCGCTCATAAAAATATAATAATTGTATTCGTTTGAATAAATTTTAAGATAAGATTGTGCAATATATCCAGACATTTGACATTCATTTTCAAAAATTGGAACAATATTTTCTTTTCCCCCATTAGTCTTATCATATAAAGGCATAAGATGATAAATTTTATCAAAGGA
>CAQTPN010000087.1 GCA_948888345.1 uncultured bacterium
CAATACACACTAACCTTCACTTCACACACGAGGAATTACGTAAAAGTATTCCAACGGCTTTCTTATTTTGAGAGCCGTTTTTTTTATTCTTAAAATTTTGAAACAATATTTTTGCTTTTTGTCAATTTTATGATTTTATAAGCCTTTAATAATGTATAACTAATTAGAAAGCTAACTATGTCTTTAGGTTTAAACAGCAGCAATACCGCAAATACGGCTCAATATCCGCAAATGCAGATGCAGGATGCAAATAATGCATCCGGTATAAATCAGATAAACGGAACGAATGAAGCACCCAAAGCCGGCGGAGCACAGAATATTCAGCCTGAAAATAATATACAGGAAGCTCAGCCTAAATTACAAAGCCAGCCTTCTGAAGATATATATGTGCCGCAAAATGCAGCACAAATGCAGCCAAAATCCAAAAGCAAACTCTTTCTTGCCCTTGCAGTACTTGGCATTGGTGCAGGAATTACAGCAATTATAATGAAATTTAAAGGCAAAAAACCTTCTTCAAAGGAGACAAAAGCTCTTGCTGATGCCGCAAAAGATGTTGTTGGAAGCACCGGTGCAAAAACGGAAGCACAGGCGCAAAACACTGCAGAAGAAACGGGCGGCAAAGCAAAAAATTCTATTTTTAAAAGAGCAAAAGAAAAATTTAATTCCTTAAAAGAGGAGGCAAAGAAAGGCTATGAAGAAGGATTGATATCTGCTGAAGCTGAAGCTGCAGAAGAAGCAAGAATAAAACAAAGAAATAAACATCACCCCGCACAGCCTGTAAAACCAAAGAAACCATCCGTTATAATGAGGGAAAAAATAGCGGCAGCACTATCATCATTTGAAACGTCCATGCCTTCTCTGGCTAAAATATCCGACGAGGCCCGAAATGCTGCTAAATTAAGCAATAAAGCAGGCAATGATGCACTTGCTGCCCTTGAAAATAAAACAAAGCTTGATGGCTGGGTTAAAAAAACAATAGCGGATTTTTCATCAGCAGAAGAATCAACCGTAAAAAATAAAAAACTCAGCAGAAAAATGAATATTTTCAATACTGAAGGGCCGGACAGATGGTCATATAATGAAAATTATTCAAAATCTTTGTCAAAGAAAAAAATAAAAATAGGAAGAAGGGTCGAAGTTAAGGACGGAAAGATAAAGGTTGCAATTAATAATGTTAAAGATACCAAAAACGGTACGCAATCCATATCAGAACTATTTGATTTTGATAAAACAACAGGACAGATAGAACAATATATAAAGTATAACACTGCACCCGGGACTGTAAACTATGCGCAAAGTTTAACAATTAAAAACGGCGCAGACGGAAATCCTGCTTATTATGAACTTATAAAGGGATTTGAAAATTCAAACGGCGTTAATAAGATTGCAAAGAAAACAGAATTTTCAGCCAATTTTGCCAATGAATATGAAAATATGGTATATCTTGCTGACGGTACCGAAAGCTGTTCCAAAATTATAAATTACAACAGGGCCACAGGCGATATACTGCATTATGGCGAAGGTTACAGAAAAAACCCGGATGATACGTTTGAATATTTAAAGAAGTTTGACCCAACCTTTGGAGTATATAGGGAAAAAGTCAAGGTATTTAATGATGGCAGCGAAGAAGCGGCAAGCAAAATAGAATTCAGTCCCGATAAAAAGATTTTATCCCGCGAGCAGGGCTGCAAATTAACAGCCGCAGGAGATAAAAGCGCAGATATCAGGGTTGAATATTCAGATGTTGACGGAGTAGCTAAGACTTATTATGAAAATTATAAACAAGATGCCGCAGGCAGAATATCATATACCCTAAAAGCTGTATTAAACCCGAACGGCAAATGGGTAAGGGCATAGTTTTGGTTTATTTTCTCCTTTATGTTAAAATGAATTTTGTAAAAAATAATTCATTAAACTTTTGGAGAAAAAACTATGGCAAATGTATTTGAAGGAAAATTAACGGCAAATAGCAGCGATAAATTTTGTATAGTTGTTGCAAGATTTAATGAATTTATAAGTTCAAAACTTTTATCCGGCGCAAAAGATGCTTTTATCCGGCATGGAGCTAATCCTGAAAATATTGATGTAGTATGGGTTCCGGGGTCTTTTGAAATTCCTCTTGCCTGCAAGGCTGCTTCAAAAAAAGGGTATTCAGCCATTGTGGCATTGGGCGCTGTTATAAAGGGTTCAACATCTCATTATGATTATGTTTGTGCTGAAGTATCAAAAGGGGTGGCACATGTAGGGCTTGAAAGCGGCATCCCTGTAATATTCGGTGTTCTTACAACCGATAATATAGAGCAGGCCATCGAAAGAGCCGGAACAAAATCAGGAAATAAAGGGGCCGATGCGGCTGAGAGCGCGATTGAAATGGCTAACCTTTTAAAAAATATGTAATCATTTTTCATATTTTATAGATCTTTAGGATGATATTAATTTTAAATCTCAAGATTGATGATACAAAATTTATAAAAAGCTATTGTATTTAAAGATAGACTTAGGGACTTTAGGATACAATAAATTATGAAAAAAATTATTATAAGTTTGCTTTTTTGCTTGTTTTTATCACCGCTTGCAGCGTTTTCAAACAATAATTTTATATATGCAATAAATGTAAACAGGCTGAATGACCCGTCTGAAAGCGTTAAGCTTGATATCAAAAGCGATTATAAAACAGAAATCAAAAGCAGAGTTGATGAGATGGGAAGAGAATATTTTGACATCAAAGAGGCCAGCTTAAAAGAAAACTTTGCTGTTCAATACAATAATGCAAACGGTGTTGAAAGCGTTATAGCCCAGCAAATAGGTAATAAAGTAAGAATTTATGTTACGGGAAGCGATATTGAGAATGTAATTCTCAACTTTAATAACGTTGAAAACCAGCCTTACCCTGATAAAAGCGCAGGATATGCACTTTTGATATTTGCTGTTGTAATTTGCGCCTTGCTTAGGGCATTTAAGAGAAAAGCTAAGACCATTAAGGCAAAAGCTATCATTAGCGCAAAACTTGCTAAAGCTCAAAACATACAAAATCCGGCTTCAAAAGCAGTGTATAACAATTTAATGGAAAAGCGCGCATCAAATAAAATTTATGATAACGGAAATTTAACCTTAAATGCACTGAATAAAAGAACAGGAAACATTGTAAGAGGTACATCATCCGGCAGAATGAACCCAAAAGCTATTGAAGAACAACGCAGGCTTTATTCAATGAAATCAAAGGTTGCAATGTAAATTCAATTCATAAATACTATTTTCAAAGTATTACAATTGCATGATGGCCATTTATCATTTATAATTGTCATACGAAGGATTATAACATTATGGATAATTTTAATGCTCTGTCAAAATCTGCAATATTAACAAAATTAGCTCTTGATGGATATTTTATAGACTTATTAACACTAAATTCTTTCATAAAAGAATGGCAGATTGAAGCCATTTATGAAAACGAATTTGGGATTGAATTTTTTGACAATAACTCATATTTGACAATTTTAGATAAATTAAAGGAAAGGTATAACAGGGCAAAAAAAGGGTTAGAAGAAAAACCGGCAGCACCTTTTGAAAAAAAACCGGCTACCGCTTCTGTTCCTGAGCCTGCTGCACCTCCCGCTTCAAATATTTCTTCCGATATCCAAGAAGAAATTGTAGTTCAGGCAGTGTCTGAACCTCCTGAGAATGAAATTCAAATTGAAGAAAATATTACAAAAGAATCTGAAATTACCAAGACTCAGATTACAGAGGAAAAACCGGCAGAAAAAAAAGAAGCAGATGCCGTTTCTCTTGAAGAACTTGCAAATGAAAGTAAAAATAATACTCTTGAAGCTGCAGAAAACTCTAATCAGACTGATGCAAGCCAACCGGAAGAAGAAATTGAATTTGTTGATGAATTTGAAGATACAATTATGCCGCTTGCTATGAAAAACCTCAAGCCAGGGCCTGTATCTCCTAATTCAAATATAGTTGTAGACCATAGTTATATTCCAAAGAAAGCACCTTTAACTCCTGAAATTGTGCCTCGAGAAAGTATTCAAAGCGAAAGCAGTCTTGATGATTTAATTGTTGAAGAAAATTTCTCGCAGGATGAAATTGAAAAAGCAAACGAATTAATGAGCAAGGCTGCCCAGAAGCCGCTTCCTGAAAGCATAACGGAAACATATTTTGAGCCTAAGGCAGCAAAAACTCAACCTCCCGCGCCAAAAGAAGAAGCACCTGTTCAAAATCAAGATACACCAAAGGATACAAAAGAAACAAAACAGGATGAACTTGATTTGGTGCAGCTGGCGCAGTCTTTTGCTCAGAATTTTACGGGCGGGGATATGAAAGATGTTCCTCCTGCCGATTTAGAGCAAATTTTTACAGAATCTTACACAGATTCATTTTCAGAACTTCAAGATTATGTTAAAGAGGATGAGCCCGAAGAATATCAATCTCTTCAGGAAGATTTGCCATCAGATATCATAGCCCCTGAAATTCCAAAAGAGGCTACCCATTTTGACAGTGCACTTTCTTCAAATACCTCGAGTTTGAATGCAGATGATGTAAGAAACATTATAAGAGAAGAAATAACAAGACAGACTGCAAGCATTATTCCTGTTCCTCAAAATAATGAAAATGTAAGAGAAATTGTAAGAGAGATTGTTAAACAAACTGCAGATGTTGTTCCTCAAAATGCATTTAAGCTTGATATTTCACAAGGAACACTTGATATGATTGCAAAAACCATAGCAAAGAAAATTGCAATAAAATTAAATAGCTATTACAAATTGAATAGTTCAAAACAAAATGCAAAACTGCAGTTATTCAGACAAAGAACCATCGAATTAAAAGAGAGAAACCAGATGCTTGCCGACGAAAACAGGAAACTTAAAGCCCGTCTGCTTGAAACAAACAGGGATTTAGAATGTTACAGGCCGGCTGCTTTTGGTTTATTTAAATATGTAGGCAAAAAGAGAAGATAAGGTTAGATAAGAAAAAATGAATACAATAATAATGCTTTTTTTGATAAGCTTGCTGATACTGGTGCATGAAATAGGACACTTTGCCGCAGCAAGGCTTTTTGGTGTAAGGGTATCAAAATTTGGCTTCGGGCTGCCAATCGGCCCTACGCTATTTAAAACAAAATGGAAAGATACGGAAATTTTAATCCACGCATTTCTTCTTGGCGGATATGTTTCTTTTCCTGATGATGAAGAGGCAAAAGAAGATGACAAAAAAGAAGGGGAAGAAAATAAACAAGAGGATAAGAAGGAAGATATTCTCCCTCCTGATTCTCCTGAAAGGTTTAAAAATAAAGCACCGTGGCAAAAAGCTATTATTGTTTCAGCCGGCGTATTTATGAATGTTATTTTTGCAATATTTTTAACAATGCTTGCAGCAGCCTGGTACCATAAATTACCGACAGGAACATCTGATGTTTATATCAAAGAAATTATTTCAAAAGACAATACATCAAATATTGTTGATTCAGGTGCAGAATCAGGGGATAAAATTGTAAGCATAAATGGCATTAAGGCCACAAATTCTTATAAATTTATTTTCGTTGTACAAAAAAGCAAATATTTTGACGGTATTGTGGATAATGAAATCATTACATCAAAACTAAATGACCTTAAAAAATTAAATCCTGATGTGGATTTTGAAAATATTATAAAAAAAGATACAAAAATTATACTACCGGAATTAACCCCCGAAAAACCGCTTAATATTTCAGAAAGTGTTGCTTCAGGATATGAAAAGTATCAGACAAATGAAATCAGTTTAACAAAAGAAGAAATTGATTTAAGGGATGAATTTGAAAATAAAACAAGCTATATCTTAAAAGAAGATATTGAGCCCGAAAGCATTGCAAAAGCACTTGCAGATAGTTATAAACCAATTACAATAGTTCTTGAGCGCGATGGTAAAGAAATAATATTAAATAATATCCATACGGATAAGACAGGGATTTTAGGCATAAAGCTTGAAACAAAAGAAATCTTTATGGAAACAAATACCCTGAAAGATATTGTTGTGAATTCTTTTAGTTATTTATGGACAAATACAAAATTAATGTGTTATGGGCTCTGGCAGCTTGTTACAGGAAAAATTCCAATGTCTGAAATGCACGGAATTGTTGTAATTACAAAGGTTGGCTCTGATATTATTGAAACCTATGGAATGCTGAACGGTCTTTTGCTTACTGCGATTATAAGTATTGATTTAGCAATAATTAACCTGCTTCCGATACCTGCACTTGATGGCGGACATTTGATGTTCCTTGCTTTAGAAAAAATTCTTGGCAGAGAGATTGATGAAAAAATAACAGAAACCATTGGAAAGATTTTCTTCTTACTTTTAATTGTGCTTATGATTTATGTAATATTTAATGATATCTTTGCCCTTGTTACACACAAATTTTAACTGACTTAACA
>CAQTPN010000088.1 GCA_948888345.1 uncultured bacterium
AATAAATTCAACGAAATGAGATAAGATGGGTTTAATCACCGCAACAATCAGAAAAACGCAATTAAACAACTACAGGCTTGATTTAGAATACAAGATGCAGTTGGTTTCGGCTTCAAAACTAAATTTGAGCCAGACGGTTAACGACCTTTTGTCTGTTGCAAGTGATTTAGATACGGATTCTCCTGAAGCAAAAGCTCTTGAAAAAAGAAAAGAGCGGCTGTATCTTGTTGAAAAGAAGCTGGATGAGCAGATGCAGCGGTTTGAAACGCAGCTTAAAATGGTTGAAGCCGAGCTTCAAACCTGCAACCAGATGATTGATAAGAATATTCAATACTCTTACGGCGGCGGAAGATAGCCGCTTTAATTCCGGATTTTATACAGGTGTAATACCCGCTTCGCTGCTATGAAATATTCCAAGAAATATACAGGTTATAAGAATGTAAATTATATAAATTCCAAGATAAAGGGCAAATCTTTTTTCTACGGATTGTTCAAAGACATCTTTTCTTATAAGCTTTTTTATTGCTAAATCGATAAAATGAACAATTACGGTTACTATAAGTGCGCAAAGCATGTGAGAGACTATATGGTTGTGTTTTAGTGTATTTAGATTTACATGTTTTTCAACCATAAACATCATTATCGAATTTGATACAAACTGATAGCTTATAAAGGGAATACAGGTTAAAAACATCATTTTTGGCGGCAGGCCGGAAAAAGCCAGACCCAGTAAAATAATCAAATGCGGCAGGGTGTTTTGTGAATATAAAAAAAGTTTCTTTTGTTCCGTAAAAATACAGCTGGATAAAATTGATTGATAATTTTTATTTTGCAACAATATTCACCAGCTTATTGGGTACAACGATAGTTTTGACGACGGTTTTGCCTTCAAGTGCTGCCTTTATTTTTTCGCTCTCCAGAGCAAGTTTTGTGAGTTCATCATTGCTTTGATTATTGCTTGTTTCAATTTTATCTCTGATTTTTCCGTTAATTTGCACAATTAAAGTTACATCATTAAGTTTTGTTAAATTTTCTTCATATTTTGGCCATTCAAGGTCGTGGATTGAATCTTTCAACCCTGCTTTTTGTGCCAAATTTGAATAAATTTCTTCGCTCATATATACGGCTACGGGTGAAATTAGCTTCAACATTGAAATAAGGGCAAAACTTAACACATTTTTTTCAATATTGGTTTCGTCTTTAACGTAGTCATAGATTGCATTTGTAAGCTCTCTATACCTTGATACCACTGTATTAAACTGGAATTCATTTTCAATATCGTTTGTAATTTTCTTAATTGAAATATGAACTTCGCGAAGCAGCCTATCGCTTTTAGGGTCAAGGTTTTCAGGGATTTTATATTCAAGAGAAATTAAATCCTGATATTTTGAATACAGCCTGTAAACGCGGCATAAAAATTTATAGCATCCCTCAACGCCGGCATCAGACCAGTCAAAATCCCTTGCCGGAGGCGAATCTGAGATTATAAATAATCTTGCGGTATCCGCACCGTAATTTGCAAAAATTTCATCGGGGTCTACAGTATTTCCTTTAGATTTAGACATTTTTGAGCCGTCTTTTAATACCATACCTTGTGTCAGAAGGTTTTTAAACGGTTCATCAAAATCTAAAAGGCCGCAGTCTCTTAGTGCTTTTGTGAAAAATCTTGAATAAAGAAGATGCAAAATTGCATGCTCAATACCGCCAACATACTGGTCAACGGGCAGCCATTTATTTACAAGGTCTCGGTTGAAGCACTCTTTATCATTTCTTGCATCTGCGTAGCGCATATAATACCAGCTGGAGCACATAAATGTATCCATAGTGTCCGTTTCACGCTTTGCAGGGCCGCCGCATACGGGACAAACGGCATTTTCAAAAGTCTTTGATGTTTTAACGGGCGACATTCCCTGAACGGAAAAATCAACGTCAGTCGGTAATTTTACCGGTAATTCGCTATCCGGCACAGGCTGGCAGCCGCATTTTTCGCAGTATACAACAGGAATCGGCGCGCCCCAGTATCTTTGCCTTGAAATTAGCCAATCGCGAAGTCTGTACTGGGTTTTAGCGTATCCAAAGCCTTCCTTTTCGGCAAATTCTGTAATTTTAGCCTTTGCTTCTTCATTATCCAGGCCGTTAAAATCACCGGAATTAACCAGTTTTCCGGGGGCAGTGAATACTTTATCAGGTTCATAGCCTTCTCCGTCTATTACCTGAATTACGGGAAGATTAAATTTCTTTGCAAAGTCAAAATCCCTCTCATCATGGGCAGGAACAGCCATTACTGCACCTGTTCCGTAGTCTACTATTGCATAATCAGCTACCCATATAGGGCAAATTCTTCCTGTGAGCGGGTTTATAATATGTGTGCCAAGGGGAACACCTGTTTTGACTCTTTCTGTGGAAAGCCTTTCTATTTCAGACATTTTCCTTGCATTTTCCCTGTATTTTTCAACAATTTCACGGTTTTCCGGAGTAGTCAGTTTTTCAATATCAGGATATTCGGGAGCTACAACAAGATATGTGATACCAAATGCAGTATCCGGACGGGTTGTATATACGGGAATTTCAAGCCCTGCATTGCTTGAGGTGCAACCGCATCCTGCTTTCCCGCAGCCGCAGTTGTTTTCGAATTCTTTTACTTTAAATTTTAAAATAGTTCCTTTGGATTTTCCAATCCAGTTTGCCTGCATGGTTTTAACGTTATCACCCCAGCCTGTAAGCTTTTCAAGGTCATCAAGCAAAACTTCCGCGTAGTCTGTAATCTTTAAGAACCACTGTTCAAGATTCTTTTTTGTAACATCGCTGTCGCATCTCCAGCATTTACCGTCTATTACCTGTTCATTGGCAAGTACGGTTGCGCATTTTTCGCACCAGTTAACCGCAGCCCCTTTTTTATAGGCTAAACCCTTCTTGTAGAGCTGTAAAAAGAGCCATTGAGTCCATTTATAATAATCTTCCTTGCATGTTGTGGCTTCTCTATCCCAATCTACAGATAGGCCAAGCATTTTAAGCTGTTTTTTCATATAGGAAATATTTTTATCAGTCCACTCGGCAGGGTTTGCACCGTGTTGAATGGCGGCATTTTCAGCCGGAAGTCCGAAACTGTCCCAGCCCATGGGATGTAAAACATTAAACCCCATTGCTTTTTTAAATCTTGCAATAACATCTGTTATAGTGTAGTTTCTAACATGCCCCATATGAAGCTTGCCTGAAGGGTATGGAAACATAGAAAGGGCGTAGTATTTTGGTTTATCAGAGTCGTCAAACGTTTTGAAAACCTTATTTTCTTCCCAAATATCAAGCCATTTTTTTTCAATTTTTGACGGATAATATTCACTCGTTAACATACGTCTTTTCCTTAGCTCCCTTATTTTTGTGCTTATTTTAAAAAAAATTATACCCTAAACAATATTTTTTGTGTCATATTCTTTTTATAAAACAGGTTTAGCCGCCTCCTGCAAAGCCTACTATTTCAACGCTGTCGCCATCTTTTATAAAAGTTGATGCGTAATCTTCTTTGTTGATTATATTTAAATTTAATTCGACTGCAAAAAAGCCTTTTAAACCACGTATTTCAACCAGTTTTGCAACTGAAAGCTCTTCATTTTGTGTTTCAAATTCTTTTTTTTCTCCATTTAAATTAACGGTTACCATTTTCAACATCCTATTTTCTCTAAAACCTTATTTGGAGTACTTTTTTGCAGATTATATCCTGCTTCAAATGATTGAATGTTGAATTTCAAAAACTCCGGTTTTTTGGCTGAAGATACTTTTTCAAGTGCCTTTATAACGCTTTCCTTGCTTAAAATTCCTGTTTTTTTGATTAAAATTCCAAGTGCCATAATGTTAAGAAGCATTTTTTCTTTTGAGCGGGCTGCAAGGTCTGAAAGCGGTTCCATAATGCATTCTATGTCGCTCCTTAGATTTTTGCGGCCTGTCATTGAAGAGTTTATAACGGCAAGTCCTCCTTTTGCGACGGTATTTTCAAATTTATCGGTTGCCGCCCTGCTTAAAAAAATCCCGTAATCCGCTTCATCAAAGATTGGAGAAGGAATTTCGCCATTTGAAATTGTAACAAAGCAGTTTGCGCTTCCTCCCCGCATTTCAGCACCGTATGACGGTATCCAGGTTGTATTTTTACCTTCTATTATAGCGGCTTCAGACAAGGTTGTTCCTAAAAATAAAACACCCTGACCGCCAAAACCGGCAACAATTATGCGTTTTTTAGAATCTGAATTCATAAGGCAAACTCCTAAAATCCTTTATTTTCTTCCGGCATTTTAGCATCACGAGCCGACCTGCTCTGCTGTAACATCTTTTAAAACGCCTAATTTGTGTACTTTTGAAATTTCATTTTGAATATATCTGAGTGAGTCAACAGGAGACAGCTTCCACCCTGTAGGGCATGCGCATAATACCTCTATAAACGAGAACCCGAGACCATCCAGCTGGTTTTGAAATCCTTTTTTGATTGCAGCTTTTGTTCTCATAATGCTTTGCGGGCTGTAAATTCCTGTTCTTTCAACATAAATAGCTCCGTCGCAAAGTGCTACCATTTCGGCAATTTTTACGGGGTAGCCGTTTTTTTTCGGGTCGCGCCCCTGTTTTGTGGTGGTTGTTTTTTGGCCTAATATACTTGTGGCACTTGCTTGTCCGCCAGTCATGCCAAAATTTGTATTATTTATACAGATGGTTGTTATGTTTTCGCCGCGGCATGCTGTATGAATTGTTTCATTCATCCCGATTGTTGCGGCATCGCCGTCTCCTTGATATGTAAAAACTACTCTATCAGGCTTTGCGCGCTTTACGCCCGTTGCAACACAGGGGGCTCTGCCGTGTGAAGAACCAACTATATCAAGGTCATAGAATTTTTCCATACTGATTGAACAACCTACAGAGGCCACTGCGATAGTCTTTCCCTGTATTCCAAGCTCGTCAATTACTTCTGCGACAAGCCTTAATACTATTCCATGCCCGCATCCCGCACAAAACGGGTAATCATAATTTTCCTGAATGGTTTGCGGTCTTTTAAAAACCAATTTCCCTTGTGTTTCAGGAGTTTTAGGTATATTTAACATATTGCACCCGCCTTTTTTGGGGAATATTTTTTTTCAAGTTCGGAAATTTTTTCCATAATTTCATGTTCTTTTGCAATTTCGCCGCCAAGCTTTGAGAGTAACTCAACAGGGCAAGCCCCCTCTATTCCTGCTTTTACATCTAACAGCATCTGGCCCTCATTTAATTCTATATCAAGAATTACTTTTTTACCTGAAGCCGCCTTTTTAAGCTCATTTGAGGGGAACGGCCAGAGGGTTACAGGTCTGAATAACCCGACTTTTAAACCAGCCTCTCTTGCTTGAGCTACAACGCTTTTAGCTACTCTTGCCACTGTGCCGAACGCTGTAATCAGAATTTCGGCATCTTCTGTCATAAATTCTTCGTATAAAACTTCATTTTCTTCAATCTGCCTGTATTTTTCCTGTAATTTTTCATTCAGGCGGGGCAGGTCATCTCCTTGCATATGAAGCGAAACAAGCTTTCTGAAAGGTCTTTTGTGAATGCCTTCTCCAACACCATCAGCTTCCCAGCTTGAAGTATCAGGGATTTTAAGGTCAAAGGGCTTTAATTCAACAGGCTCCATCATCTGCCCTATAATGCCGTCTGCAAGCAGCATTGCAGGATTTCTATATTTATATGCAAGATAAAAAGTTTTGTAGGTTAATTCAACTGCCTCATTTATGGAAGCCGGTGCCAGTACAATCGTTCTGTAATCACCGTTTCCGCCGCCTTTTGTTGCTTGAAAATAATCCCCTTGGGAAGGTGTGATATTTCCCAATCCGGGACCTGCACGCATTACACTTATAATCACTCCGGGGATTTCTGCGGTTGCCATAGCTGAAATTGCTTCCTGCATAAGAGCTATAGCGCATGAAGATGAGCTTGTCATACTTAATGTGCCTGTTGCAGCTGCTCCAATTAGCATGTTTACGGCGGCGAGTTCAGATTCGGCACTGATGTAAGTTTTACCCAGTTTTGGCATTTCATCGCTCATAAATTCGCCGATTTCATTCTGCGGGGTAATCGGATATCCGAAATAACATTCCAATCCGGCATTTATGGCTGCCTGAGCGATTGCTTTATTCCCCTTCATTAAAATTTTTGCCATTTAATTACTTATAGACCTCTTTTATTGCGATATCCGGACAGCTTACAGCACAAAGGGCACAACCCAGACAGGTATTTTCCTCTTTTTTAAAAACGGCAAATTTACCCCCGTGTGAATTGGTCTCATCTCCAATTGTTATAAGCTTTTTAGGACATACACTAACACATATACCGCAAGCTTTGCATTTTTCTTTATCAATTACAATGTTT
>CAQTPN010000089.1 GCA_948888345.1 uncultured bacterium
CTTTTCTTAAATAAAAATAATACTTATCTTATTTCTATTCTCACATAAAAATACTTCATGGCAACATGTAGCCGTAATTCAGAAAAAATACTTCATATCCACACCAAAAAATTCAGCTAATTTGTAAAGGGTTTTAATATTTATGGGGTGCTTTCCGTTTTCAATATTTGAAAGGTGGTCTCTTGAAATTTCAACCTCAAACGCGACTGCTTCCTGCGAAAGCTCTTTTTCAAGCCTTAAATGTTTTAGCCTTCTGCCTATTTCGTTCTGCAATGCCTTAATACCCATATAAAAATTTTAGAATGCAAGTAATGTTTTATCTGTCGAATATTTTCCACAAAATATGGTTATAATTCATTACCCGCATGGCTTTACATGATTTAAAATTTATAATAGAATGTTGGCAAAAGGAGAAAACCATGACAAAAAACAAAACAATATATCAAAATCGGGCCAAGTATATCACTACAAAGCAAAAAACTCTGTCATTGCAAGCGACCGGAGGAAGCACAGCAATCCAGAAAAAATACAAAATGCCGGCCTTTTCATTAGTTGAAATGTTAATGGCACTTCTTGTTGCTTCCCTGCTTCTTGCAGCACTGGCTCCCGTTATAACAAAAAGGCCGAAAGAAGTAACTTATGAAGAAGATGTAACGCTAAAAAGCGGGAAAGCCGTATACAGTAGCCCCGGAGAATATACCTTTATTGTGCCTGAAAATGTTTACGAGCTTAAAATTCAAGCCTCAGCAGGCGGCGGAGGGGGAGGGGGTGCTGCCACAAAAAGCTATACTCAAATCTATACAAACCCTGATGAAATTCCTTCAAGTTCAACAAATTGGACGATAAAGCAAACAACTATACCGGTTAAAAAAGGCTGGTATAGTTTAGATTACGACATTATAGGCCCCGGAGGATACGGAGGACACGGTTTTGGAAAAAAACTCACAGGTGCAAATTCCCTCTGCGAAACAGACCCGCAAAGCCCGTCAGACACAATTAAGAAGTTCAAAAGAATTCCAAAAGCGGCAGATTCAGGAAGGGATTTATGTTTTGTACCTATACATCTAACCGGTACATATCTCAGCACATATTTTCATGTTGTTGATGCCCAAACTCAAGACAGCTATGCCAGAACCTGCTGGGTTGGGAAAACAAATTCAGATACAACAACAATTTCAGGCTCCTATGATGCAGATACAAGAACTATCTGCAAAAGAGGAGCAAGCTGCGGAGCTAATTTAATTAGCAGATACAACGGCAATTTGAGCACAAAAAATATAAGAAATCTAACCGAAAGCGAAATAAAACGTATAGTAAATATGAGTAACTTCAGCTCATATACAACAAATTATCTTGGGAAAAACTATCTGGACTTAACCTGTTATGTATGTAACGGCGGAATTTTTTCAAGAACAACAGATTATATGGGCTGCCATGGTAAAAGCTATTGCAGACCATCCAGAATTCTATTACAAAACGGTTACACTTTTGATTTTATATTCACAAATCTTGATGGCACAAAAAAGGAAAATTTAGACCTGTCCACAATAGTTAGAGAAGGCAACGACGATGAAACAGGGGAGCCAAAATGTGTTTATGAAATTTTGGATTGGCAGCCATATACGGGTTCCGGCGGCCCCTCCGGAGGAAGGACGACTGGCAGTATTAAAATTAAAAACAATGGGGATTCTCGTCTTATAACATCAATTTACGCAGCAATATTACCTTTGCAGGCAGGTGAAACTCAAAACATATATGGCGGAAGGCTTGCAGCTTTAACATATATAGAAGATGGCAAAACACTGGCAAATCTTGGCGCCTGGTCTGTAGCCAGAGGAATACCCGCAAATGATGGGGACAATGGAGCGGAGGCACCAAACGATTATCTGGTTACAAATAAGCGTAACTGCACAAGTCTTAATGAAAATAATGTCGTAACAGAAAAAAGCTGTACCTACGCAACAGCAGGCACTGACAGCAATCTAGCAGGCAGGGCAGGGTCTGATACACAGGGCGGACAAGGTTCGGGCGGTGCACAGGGCGGAACAACCGGTGCGGATACATTCGATGAAGCAAAAGGCAAAGATGCAACAAAACCCGGGTATGGCGGTGGAGGCGGAGCCTGCAAAAGAGATGCAAGAACAGGTACAGATTGCTCTCCCGGCGGCAAAGGCGGCCCGGCACAAATAACTTTAACTTTTAAAACAGCTTCTGCAGGCGGGGGCGGGGGCGCAGGCGGCGCAATAGGATACAATAGCGACACAAATGTAAAAAATACCTTAAAAATTGACGTTAAACCAAAAGATGTTATCAGAATAACAGTAGGAAAAGGCGGCTCCGGCGGCGGAATAGGTTCAAAAGGGGATGATGGCAAAGATACAACAATAGTAATGAAAAACGATAAAATAATCACCTTCAAGGGAGGCAAAGGCGGAAGTGCCGGAACTTTTGATGATACTAACATACAATCAGGGAACGCCGGCGGAGGCCTTGGCGGAAACTATCCTGATAAAAATAATTACAAAGAAGTTGTTGCACCGCTCACTGCAAAAGGTATTTCAGGTTCTCTGGATAACGGCGGATATGCAGGCGGTGAAGGCGGAAGCACCGTATTAGCCTATAAAGGCGGCTGTGGCGGAATGCAAAAAGATACGGGAGAAAATGCCCGCTGCACATCAGCTAACGAAAATGGCGCAGATGCACTTCCATTCGACCCGATAAACAATCAAAACGGCGGGGCAGGCGGCGGAGGCGGAGGTTTTAACCCCGAAACAGGAACTGCAGGCACAGGCGGAAGCGGTGCAAACGGCTATGTCGTAATAGAATGGGGCACTTAACAAATTTTAGATGAACAACTTTTCAAAGGCGCGTTTTTGTAACCTTCGCGCCTCTTTTTTTATCTTTAAAATTTTTTACATTTTATAAAGCCGGAATTAATCGAATTTCAGCCCGATTTTTGCATTTGCAATCTGTGCTATCAGGTTTGCTTCCTCAAATTTTAAACTCTTTCGGCGCACTCTTGCATATAAGGATTGCCTTGAATATTTTTTGCCGGTTTTTTGTGTCAATAATTCAGCGATTTGAGCATAAGTTAAACCGGTTTGTGCCTGAATATGTTTGATAAATTGATTTGCATCCATACTTAGCATTCTAAAATCTTATTGACTTATGTACAAATACATATACAATATAGTATATAGTTATATACATATATGTATATAACTAAGTTAACAAAAAACACATTACCCGTTCAGGTAGTTTTTACTTAGCAAAAAAATATGAAAAGGAATAACTATGAAAAACAAAAAACCACACCGGCATGATTTTATCGGGCCGCAAAAATTAAAAATGGGGTTCTCACTGGTGGAGATGCTGATGGCACTACTGGTTGCATCGCTTTTACTTGCGGCGTTAGCTCCTGTTATGACAAAAAGAATGGCAGATAATATCAATATTACGGGAATATCTGCAAAATCAGACAGTAACACCGTTGTAACCGTATTTAACGAAGATGGCACATTTGAAGTTCCTGACGGAGTTTTAAACTTAAAGGTAACAATGATTGGCGGAGGCGGGGCAGGCGGGAGCGCATTTTACGGGTCAGAAGAATTTACAAATTCAAGATACTGGACAGTTCCTGAAAATGTTACAAAACTTAGAGTATTTATGATTGGCGGAGGCGGGGGTGGAGCTTCCGGAAATTTAAGTTCTGTAACAGCTTATGGAAGTTTTTCAACACCTAATGAAACAAGTCCTTCTGATTTCACGGAAGGTGAAACGGCTTACACACTGCCTGACGGGGCAAAAATTCCGGCATTAGACGCAGGATGCAAAAATGCAGGCCTGACAAAGTGGAAATTAGCAGCTGATACATCAAAAGAATATACCCCGGGGCATTATTATACAAAAATAACTGCATGCGGCGGGGGTGGCGGGGGAACGTATTATTGCACTCCAGGCATAATAATTAACGGAGGCGGGGGTGGTGGAACAGGCGGTTATGTTGAAAAACAAACCGTAACATTTGATACTTCAAAAGTATGGGTAAAAGTTGGAGGGGGTGGCGGAAGCGGCGCGCATTCCAGTTGGAAAAACGGAGGGTATGCAGCTGGCGGGGGTGGCGGTTCAAGATACGATAATGTACAAAATCCACAAGGAAATGGCGGAACCTATGGTGGAGCAGGCGGAAGCCACTCAAATAGTGCAGAAGCAGGCAGTGCTGGTAGCGGAGCAAAGGGTGAGGGTACTGCAAAAGCAAATGGAGGAATCGGCGGTTCAATAACTAATTCTTCTTCAACAACTTCAATGCTGGCAGGCAATGGTGGTGCAGGCGGAATTTGGGGTGGAGGCGGTGGAGGTGGCGGAAGAAATGGAAATTACTACCACGGTGGTGGAGGTGGTGGTGGAGGTGGCCCTACTACTATATCTTCGACAAGCGGCACATCCGGTAAAATCTATTTTCAAGTAGGTGGAGGTGGTGGAGGTGGAGACAGCTGTTGTACAAGCGCAGAAGTTAGTAGCGGGGGCGGGGGTGGCGGAGGAGGATATGCCGGCGGGGGCGGGGGCGGGGGTGGCGGACAGTATTTAAGGGGTACTGCAGGCAATGGTGGAACAGCAGGCATTGGTGACAGTAGCATTTTAGGGAGTATAAGCCGTGGACAAAATGGAATTAACGCAACAGCAGTATGTCAAGGTGGCGGGGGTGGTGGAGGTTTTGGCGGTGCATCAGGAACTTACGTAACTGGCGGAAATTACACTCCAAATGGACCTGTTGGCGGAAAAATTAATACGATATTTGGAGAATCATTTTGCGATGGAGGAGATTCTACAAGAAATACTTCAGCAGCAAAAGGTAGGGCTGGTAAACTGCGTATGTATTATGGTGGAACAAATATATTTAAATGCACATACAACCCCGTTCCTAATGGCGGTGGCGGTGGCGGTGCAGGCCAGATTACCATAACAGAAATTAACGTAACCCCGGGACAAAAATTATACTTTGAAATCGGCGACGGGGGCAGTGCGCAAAATGAAAGAGGAAAGGCCGGAAATGCAGGCAAAGCAAGTAATATCAGAATAGATAATGTCTCAGGAAGCATTCTGGCGACAGCTAAAGGCGGAAACCCCGGCCAGCATTCAACTGTAGCAGCAACAGCCTCTGCAGGCGGCGCAAAACAAGACTTAAATTTCATAAAAAATTGGACGGGATTGAGCGGTTTTATAGCTTATGGAGGCTCAAACAGCACGCTCACAACCGCTTCAAGTAATAAAGGATACGGCGGGGCAGGCGGAATGTCCTATGATAAATCAGGAAACAGATTAAATGGCGGAGCAGGAGGAAACAGCTCCAAAAACGGCTCCATGCCCGCAACAACAAGCTACGGAGCAGGAGGAGGCGGAGGTTCAGGTGCAACTTCCGTCAGTGATACAACATTCGGCACAGGTGCTGCAGGGGCAGGCGGATACATATATATTGAATACGGCGGCTCATCAGGAAGCGGAGGAACGGCAGGGGAATTTTTAACAAAAACCATCACTCCGCCAAGCAGTTCTGTGGATATTGTTGTGGGCAAGGGCGGAGATGTTGATACAGGCGATGGCAGCGGCGGAACAAGCAAATTCGGAAATCATAGCGCACAGGGCGGTCTTAAGGGAAATGACGGCGGAATGGACAGAACCGCTCACGGTGCAATTAAACGGGTCAGCGAATACTTTGTTAATAAAAATTTCAGCGAAACCGCAGGACAGGCCGGAAATGAAAACTATGGCGGAATGGGCGGATACATGCGATACATCTATCAGGCAGACGGCGGCACACCCGTAACATCAATTACATCAAAGGACGGAACAATAATAGGTCCTGTAATATCAGGCTGCGGAGGCAAAATGACATTTTCAATGTCAAGCAGCTTATATGGAGTAACCTGTAATGAAAGCGGAAAAAGCGCAGCGGCACAGGATGGCAAGGACGGAACGCTAGGCGGAGGCGGAGGAGGCGGAACGGTTTATAATAATGCCGGAGGAAAGGGCGGCAGAGGGGGTGATGGTGCTGTGGTGGTTGAATATAGGCTAATACCTGTAGAAAAAGAAGAATAAATTTTAGATGAACAACTTTTCAAAAGGCGCATTTGTAACCTGATGCGCCTCTTTTTTTTGGAAAGAAAAATCCCTGTAAATTAGCCATACATTGATAAAAATGATATAAAATACTCTGAAAAACAGATATTTAGACTAAATCAGGGCGGCGGATTTTTGTCCTTAAAACTTGCTGTTCCCTTCTGAATTTTTCAATTTCTGCATGATTGCCGTTTAATAAGACCTCCGGAACCTTCATCCCCCTGTATAGATCGGAAGAGCGTCGTGTAGGGA
>CAQTPN010000090.1 GCA_948888345.1 uncultured bacterium
TATTTTCTTTAATTTGATTAAGACCTATTATTCTGCAATGATGGGCTATTTTATTCCTTAATACTCTGATATTTTCAAGCTTGTTTAACAATTTACTTTTAGAATAATTATTTGGCAAATTTGGAAAAATTTTAATTAATTGTGCATCATTTTCCCATAGCATATTTATTTTTAATATTGCCAACCAATAACCCAAGGTTGTTTTATTTTCAACAAATTCAATACAGTTAAGTCTTGGGTTTTCCGACAACGCTTTTTTGCTTTCTAGATATAGACCACAACATCTTTTTATATGTGTGACTTTATTGCGTAATTTTGTATTACTTGAATAATCTTTACCTAACTCTTTTAGCTGATCGTTAATAAGCTGCAAATCTTCCTCTAAACTTTTTGAAACATCTTTTGTAAATTCACAATTTTTGTATTTATTATATAAAGAAAGGTCATTAACATTATCAATCTTGTTAATCGTCAGCAACAAGAATTCATCACGAAACCAATAATCAGTATAACATTCCGTCAATTTTGAGTTTATTCTTGTTTTCAATATTGTTTCTAGCAAAAATATGTGCGGATATAGTACAATTGAAAGTTTAACATTGTATCTAAAAAGATATACTATGGCTTCCCATTCATTTTTAACACCAACTCTGCTCTCTAAATATTTATACATATCAAGATTTTCTTTAAGAAAGCTTACATAAGGAGCTATTTTATAAAATGATATAATATTAAGAAAATTGTTTATATCTGGTTCTATTTCTGGAGATAGTGATAATTGTTCTATAATTGCTTGTGAATCCATTGTATTCTTTCTTATATATAGGGGTTGTAAATTATAATAAATATGATATAATAATATTACTAAGCGACTCACTGCTTCGGCGGTGCTGTCGCATTTTTATTATATAAGTCATGGACAAAATAAGTCAAATGTTTAATAATATTAAATTGTTCTGTTCGAACTCTGGAAAGTATTGATATAACTGCAAAAAAGACCTCTCAAAGAGGTCTTTTATTAAATGGGGCGGGTGATGGGGTTCGAACCCACGAATGCCGGAACCACAATCCGGAGCCTTAACCACTTGGCTACACCCGCCATTAAGCTTTACAAACTTAATATTATTCTAAAAATAAAATATTTTCAAGAAAAATTTTATTGGTATAATTTTTAAATGAATACTTACACATCAAAATTTCTTCCTGTTGAAATTGAAAAATTTAAAACAATCTTTAAAAATGAGAATGCCTCTTTCTCAACTCCTCAATATATGCATTTTCAAGCCCGTGGAGATGGATTTACAGCCTCTTTTTATACAAGCGGAAAACTTGTAATTCAAGGAAAAAAAACCTCTGAAATTGTATCAAAATATTTTGAATCATCTCAAACGACACTGTTTAAAACTATAGAAAATAATATGCCAAAGGATACAGACGGTGAAATTGCGCCTTATCCGCACATAGGAATTGATGAATCCGGCAAGGGAGATTTTTTTGGGCCTCTTGTTATTGCAGGGGTTTTATTGGATGAAAACGGGGCTGAATCCTTGCAAAAAGCCGGCATTTGCGATAGTAAAAAGATGAATGATAAAAAAATTCTTGAACTGCAGGATTTGATTAAAGAGGTTTCCACCTTTGATATTATTGCAATTTCTCCTTTAAAATATAATGAACTTTATAATAAGTTTAAAAATTTAAACAGGTTACTTGCCTGGGGTCATTCTACAGTTTTAGAAAATATACTGTCTAAAAAACCCTGCGAAACTGCAATCTCAGATAAATTTGCAGATGAAAGCGTGATAAAATCCGCCCTTAAAGAACGCGGTAAAAATATTAATTTAATCCAGCAGACTAAAGCAGAATCTGATACGGCAGTTGCTGCGGCCTCTGTTCTTGCAAGGGGAGAATTTGTAAAAAGAATTTCAAAATTAGCCTCAGAATATGAAATTAATCTGCCAAAAGGTGCCTCCAACCTTGTTTTAGAACAGGGTAGAAAATTTATGGAAAAATATGGCAAAGAAGAATTTAAAAGTATTGCAAAATTGCATTTTAAAACATATCTAGATATAACAGAAGAGAGATTAATAAAATGAAGGTTCCAGGAATTTATAATCTAAAAACCAATTATACAAATTTTAGAAACTTTCAAAAACTGCCCGCTTTAAATATTCGAACCGGTCATGATTCTTTTAAAAGTTCTGCAACAGAAAAGGCAATTGAACTGCATCAATTAATGAATGGCAGAATTAAAAATCCATCCCCTGTTATAAAAGAGTTCATGCAATATACCGGAGATGATTATGAGGTTGCAAAAATTTTAGCAGCTTCTATCAAGGAAGATAAAAGCGGACTTTATTTCACTTTGACTGATAGTGATAAGCAGGCAGTAAAGCATCTTGAGCCTGAATGTCCGTATTTTCAAAACTATATAGAAACTTTGAAAAACTAAACATTATTTTTTATAAACTCTTTAATGCTATTAAGCTTTTCTTTTGTGGATGTTTCAATATAAAACCTCAATAACGGCTCTGTGCCTGATTTTCTCATTAAAATCCATGAAGATTCATCAAAGAAAAATTTTACCCCGTCAATTTTTAAAATTTCGGATACTTTATAGCCGCAAATTTCATTTAATTTAGAAAATTTTTCCATTAAGGCGTTTTTTTCTTCATCAGTTTTTAATTTAATATCTACCCTATCCTGCAAAAATTCACACCCTGCAAATTTTATAATTTCATCCTTTAATTGAGCAAGCGGTTTTTTGTAATATGAAACAGCTTCCAGAATGAGTAAATTTGCATATATACCGTCTTTTTCAGGAATGTGGCATCCTGTGCTTAATCCGCCGGAATCTTCTCCTGCAAGAATTGTTTCATTTTTTCTCATTTCTTCAGACAGCCATTTAAACCCGACAGGTGTTGTAATTGTTTCTATATCAAGCTTTCGGGCTATGATATCTATAATTTTGCTTACTCCTACAGTTTTTATCATTTTTCCTTTTTGGCCTTTTTCTTTTAAATATTTTAAAAGAATTGCCATAATAAGATTCGGGCTTATATATTCTTCATTTTCATCTAAAACACCGTATCTGTCTCCGTCTCCATCGTTTGCAAATGTTAAAAAACCTGCCTTGTGGTGGTGCATAAATTTTTCTTTAGGTTCCGGCAGCCCGCCGCCAAAATCAGGGTCATGGTGCATATTGTATTCTTCAAAATTTATCCCGTTTCTTTTTAAAATAGTGTCAAAATATCCTATTGATGCACTATATAGTCCGTCATAAATAAATTTTACCCCGCCCTGCTTTATAACATTAAAATCTATTAATTTTTCAATATGTTTAAAATATTCTTCACTAAAATCTTTTTTAATAATTCCCCCGCCCTCTTTTAAAGCAGGAATTTTTGCATCAATCAGGGAAACAATTCTGTCTGTCATCTCTTGTGTTGCAGGGCCGCCATAATTAGGGATGAATTTTATCCCTAAATATTCTTTAGGATTATGAGAAGCGGTAAACATTATAGCTCCGGCACAATCCTTTTCAATAGTTGCAGCATAGGCAATTGTTGGGGTTGGCACAACTTTCAAACTCAATAAAACCTTAAACCCTTGATTTGATAAAATTTCAGCAGAAAATTTTGCGAATTTATCCGCCATAAATCTCGGGTCATAGCCTATAAGAATGGTTCTGCTGCTTGTTTTTTCAAAAATAAAAGTACTGATTGCATCTGTTATTTTTTTAACATTTTCAAATGTAAAATCATCAGCAATAATTCCCCTGAAACCATCTGTTCCAAATTTTATTTTGTTTTCTGTTGCCATGTTTGCCTCTGTCGTATTAAAATTATTATATGAATAATTCTATCAAAAAAATATTATATTTAGGGCCTAGAGGTTCGTATTCTCAAATTGCGATGGAAACATTTAAGCAAAAGCTTGGTTTAAAAATAAAAACCGAGGATATTTCAAGTATTACAAGGGTTTTACAGGAACTAGATTCCAAAGACGATGCTATTGCAGTGCTGCCTGTTGAAAATTCAATCGAAGGAATTGTAAGAGAAACTATTGATAAATTAATCACTACAAAAGATGACGTGCAGATTACAGCAGAGCTTACAATACCGATTTCTCACTGCCTTATTTCTAAAGGAAAAATGGAAGATATTGAAAATATAATATCTCACCCGCAAGCCTTATCGCAATGCCAGACATATATTGCAGATAATTTTAAGAAAAATATAAATATTGTATCGGCAAATTCTACATCGGCCGCTGCAAGTATGCTGGATGGCAAGGATGAAAGCTGGGCATCAATTGCAAATGAATTTTGTGCAAAGCTTTACGGCAAAAAGGTTTTAGACAAAGATATAAATGATGTTAAAGATAATAAAACCCGTTTTATTCTTTTATCAAAGAAAAATTTAAATATTGTAAAACCGGTTAGAACATCTGTTGCTTTTTCCTGCAAAAATGAATCAGGAAGCCTTTTAAAGGTTTTAGAAGTTTTCTATAAACACAATTTGAATATGATTTATCTTGAATCCCGCCCGTCCAAAAAAGTTTTCGGGGAATATATTTTCTTTGCGGATATTGACAGGGGATATGATGAAATAAGCCATACGCTTAATGATATTAAAGAAAAATGCGAATTTTACCGCCTTCTTGGTAGCTACGGGGAAGTATAGGAGAAAATTATGTCTAGATTAAGCGAGAGAATAGAAAACTTCACAAAAGCATTTGAATTGTTTTATAAGATGCAATCTGATTATGTATTAAACAAAAATAAAGATTCTGCAAGGCTTGCCCTTACACAATCTTTTGAAATTGTTTTTGAACTCGCATGGAAGGTTTTAAAAGACTATCTTTATACACAAGGGATAGAAGCTTCTTATCCAAAAGAAGTTATCAAGGAAGCTTTTAATAAAGAAACCATCCAAAACGGTCAAATATGGATAGATATGCTGAAAGACAGGAATGCAACAAGCCATGAATATAATATGGATAAGGTTGATAAGGTTTTAGAAAAAATCAGCACCATATATTTTGAAGAATTATGCCGTTTTAAAGAACAGATGAAGGAATTTGATGAATAAATTTGGACTTCCTGAAAGAACCGTTAATGAACTTCTGGAATATTTTAAATCAAAACCTGAAATAGAAAAGGTTATTGTTTACGGTTCGCGTGCTAAAGGAAATTTTAAAAACGGTTCTGATATTGATTTTGCCGTGTGGACGGATGATAAAAGTGCTTATGAATTAAGGATTGAAGCCGAATTAGACGACCTTGAGACCCCATATATGTTTGATGTAACTGACTATAAAAATTTAAGCCATGAAGGTATGAAAAACAATATTAATAAAGACGGCATACTGTTTTATGAGAGAAAAAATTAAGATTTTAATATTGCCAAAATTTCCGCGGGTGTTATATTTAATCCTTCAGCTATTTTAAATATTGTGTCAAGTCTTGGGTCAATCTTGTCATTTTCTATATTTGATACGGTTTTTGGTGAAATATTGCATAATTTTGCAAATTCCTTTATACTTCTTTTTCCTCTTAGTTTTCTAATTCTTGCGCCAATAAAAATTTTATTCATATTTTTATTTTAAAAATACAAAAATAAAACACCAGGACCGACATTCCAGTTTCCTTGTCATTGCGAGCGACTGAAAGGAGCGCGGCAATCCAGGAAAATACTGATTCCAGATTACTTCGCTATGCTCGCAATGACAGCAGTTCCAATATGGTTTAAATAAATTTACACTAAATTAATCTCAAACAGTCATGCTGAACTTGTTTCAGCATCTTGTATCAGTAAGACCCTGAAACGAGTTCAGGGTGACGATTTCAGATATTTTTTAGTGTAAACTTGTATATAAATCCCTTTAAATCTCCCTTGTAAAGGTCAAATAGTGTGGTATAATCTTAAATACCGAACTTTGAAATTTTAATATGGGGATGATTTTTGGATTTGACAGGGTGTTTGTGTCATCTGGGCTGCTGGTTCGGGCGCTGTTCCCGATTATCAACGAGCAAATAAATTAAACGCTAAATTTGAAAACAATATCGTAACTCCTGTTTTCGGTGCTCACAGAGCAACTGTTGCAGCGTAGTTTGATATCTATAGCTACTCTATAAGCCCAACTTGCCGGTTTATAGGGTCAATTATGCAAGTACAGCGTGTGATTTTAGGCTAAGCACGTCAAGCACATCAACCTTAAAGGTTAGTTTTTCCTTTCAAAAAAGGCTTTGGTCAGTTTTTAGGTTTACGATTATTTTCCTTAAATTGATTGAGATTTAAAAATAAACTACACCTGTAGATGTTCATTTGGCATCATTTTGGACGCGGGTTCGACTCCCGCCATC
>CAQTPN010000091.1 GCA_948888345.1 uncultured bacterium
ATAAATTCCAGTCAAGCCCTAGCTTTTATATTCTTTTTCAAATCCAAACAATGAGCTTACGGATTGGTCATCATGAATTCTTGAAATTGCCTCACCCAATAACGGAGCTACCGATAATTGGGTTATCTTTGTCGGTATAAATTCATTTGTAAGAGGAATTGTATTTGTAACTATAACCTCTTTAATGGGTGCTTCATCCAATCTTTTTAAAGCAGGGCCTGAAAATACAGGGTGCACCGCACAAACATACACGTCTTTTGCACCTTCTCTTTTTAAAAGTTTAGCCGCCTCACAGATTGTTCCCGCCGTATCAATCATATCATCAAACATAACGCAGATTTTATCCTTAACATCCCCTATAACATGGTCTGCAACCGCAACGTTATGCTGTGTCCTTCTTTTATCAATAATTGCAAGCGGACAATCCATAGCCTTTGCAAAAGCTCTTGTTCTCTGTACTCCTCCGGTATCCGGAGAAACAGCCACAAGCTCAGATTTTGGCAGATTTAATTTTTTCATATAATTTACAATAATCGGTGTTGCATAAATATGGTCAACCAGAATATTGAAGAAGCCTTGAATCTGCCCTGTATGTAAATCCATAGCTAAAACTCTGTCTGCCCCTGCGGTCGTTAAAAGGTCTGCAACAAGTTTTGCCGTAATGGCTTCCCTTCCTGAAGTTTTTCTATCCTGCCTTGCATATCCGTAATATGGAATAACGGCAGTAATAGTTTTGGCAGAAGCCCTTTTAAATGCATCAATTATAATTAATAATTCAACCAGATTTTCATTAACGGGGTTGCATAAAGGCTGAACCACAAATACATCATCACCCCTGATTGAATCTTGAATTTGAACATAAATTTCGCCATCGGAAAAATTCTTAATAATCATAGGCCCGACCGTAGTTCCCAAGTATTCAGCAATCTCCTCTGCTAAAACCGAATTTGAACGACCGCAAAAGAGTTTTATTTCATGTGTGGGGAGCACAGTTTTTTCTCTTGCCGGCATAGTTTCAAGCCCTAACTTCATTTTATTCTCCTTTTATTTAACGTAGTTTTTTATTTCTTTCTGGGGGCTTCTTGTCAAACCTAATGAATTCGCCCCGACATCTTTTGTAATAACGGAACCTGCCGCAATAAAAGCTTTTTCGCCAAGTTCTACCGGCGCAACAAGCACTGTATTTGAGCCGATTGATGCTCCGTCATTTATTATTGTCTGTTTTTTCTCTTTTGTAATTGAATTATAGTTCGCCGTAATTGTTCCGGCACCTATATTTACACCTTCTCCAACGTTACAATCACCAACATAGCTTAAATGAGAAATATTCGTATGTGATTTAACGTAAGTTTTTTTTAATTCAACAAAATTTCCTATTTTAACAAAATCTTCAATCGTACAATCACCTCGAAGGTGGCTAAAAGGTCCTATTTTACAATTTTTTCCGATTATATTTTTACCGTTTATAAAAGTATTAGGGAAAATTATCGTATCTTCACCGATAGTAGTTTCCGGCGAAATCTGCGTATTTTCAGGAGAAACAATTGTTACACCCTCATCCATAAGGTAGTCCAAATGTCTCAAATTCATAATTCTAAAAGCATCTGCAAGCTGTATCCTCGAATTTATCCCTAAAGCTTCATCGCTCTCTTCTAAAACAAACCCTAAAACCTTATGCCCGTTTTCATTTCCCCATTTGATAATATCGGTTAAATAATATTCATTCTGAGCATTATCATTTTTTAAATTGTTAAAGAAACCTTTTGCCTTTTGCCAATCAATACAATACATGCCGGCATTTATTTCATTAATTTTTGCCTGATTTTCATCACAATCTTTCTGTTCCACAATCTCTGCCACGTTGTTTAAAGCGTTGCGGACAATTCTGCCATATCCCTTAGGATTGTCTAAAATTGATGTCATAACCGTAATAGCAGCATCATTATTTTTATGAAAATCAACAAATTTTTGCAAACTTTCCGATGTAATTAAAGGAGTATCACCGCATAAAATTAAAACCATGCCATCAAAGCCATTAAGTGCACTTTTTGCCATACTAACCGCATGGCCTGTTCCAAGCTGTTCTTTTTGTTCTACACAAATAGATTGCGGATGATTTTTGTTTACAAAGTTTTGGACTTCTTCCCCTTTATGCCCGATAATAACAATGTTTTCAGATGAACCAATGTTTTCACAAGCACTTAAAACCCAGGAAACCAAAGGCTTATTAAAAATTTCATGCAAAACCTTAGGCTTTTCTGACTTCATTCTTGTGCCTTTCCCTGCGGCAAGAACAATTGCTTTTAAATTAGCCCCTGTCGGGGATTTTACACTTCCATTCATAAAAAATCCTAAAATTTTTGTGAAATAAAATTGGGTCTAAATCTTTTTTGTCCGTATTTTCTCATGAAAGTCAAGCAAATAAAAGGGATATATTAAAGTTATGAACAAATTTTTACAAAAGGAGAAAATATTATATAATAAACTAATCGTACAATTAAAATTAAATTTAAAACAACGGGTAGGCCCTTTGCTTAAACCTGCTTCTGTTGGACAACATTTTTAATGGTGATATCAACAGAAAGGAGGTGATGCTGAATGGTGTTACTTATTAGTACAAAAGCGCTACTTCTTATCTTAGCGATAATCATAGCGCTTAAACTAAAACACTAAAGGGCTTTTAAAGAGCGGACTGCAATCCGCTCGCCCAATATCTATATTATAAACTGATTTTAATAAATTTCAAGGAGAATAAAATGAAAAGTGACGCAATTAAAGAAGGTATAGCACACGCTCCGCACAGAGCCCTTTTATACGCAGGAGGACTTTCGGATAAAAACATAAAACGCCCGTTTATAGGAATAGCGAGTTCTTTTTCAGACCTTGTCCCCGGACACATAGGAATGAGGGATTTAGAAAGACAGATTGAAAAGGGTATTCATTCAAACGGCGGACAAGCCTTTATTTTTGGAACCCCTGCCGTATGTGACGGTATCGCTATGGGCCATTCAGGAATGAGCTATTCCCTTCCAAGCCGCGATTTAATTGCTGATTGCGTTGAAACCGTTGCAGGTGCGCACCAGCTGGATGGGCTTGTATTACTTACAAATTGCGATAAAATTACTCCCGGTATGTTGATTGCAGCATTAAGACTGAATATTCCCGCCGTAGTAGTAACAGCGGGCCCATCTCTGGAAGGACACTGCAAAGGTGAAACCTTGACTTTTATAAGAGGTTCAAGCGAAGCTGTGGGCCGTTTTAGAGCAGGAGAAATCACGGAAGAAAAACTTCATGAAATGGAACACTACGCATGCCCTACTCAAGGCGCATGCCAGGGACTTTATACTGCAAACACCTTAGCCTGCTTAACGGAAGTAATGGGAATGAGCATTACAGGATGCGCCTCAGCTGCTGCCGTATCATCTAAAAAACGAAGAATTGCCTTTGATTCAGGCTTTTTAGCGGTTGATTTAGTTAGAAATAATATCAGACCAAAAGATATAGTAACCAAAGACTCTATGAGAAATGCCATAATTGCAGACCTTGCACTCGGCGGCAGCACAAATTCAATCCTGCACCTTCTTGCAATCGCTAATACTGCAGAAATCGACCTTACACTTGATGATTTTGAAGAATTAAGCTTCAAAATTCCGCAAATTATAAAACTTGACCCGTCAGCTCTTCCTACTATGACAGATTTTGATAATGCAGGCGGAATTCCCGGAACCATAAAAACTTTATGGGGAAAAACCGATGAATTCAAAAATACCGTAAACGTTGAAGTAAAAACTATAGAACAAAGGGCTGAAGAAGCATGGGTTGATAATTCTGTTATAAAACCGTTTAATGACCCGATAACAAGCAACCCCGGACTTGCAATTTTACATGGCAATCTGGCAAAGGATGGTGCTGTGGTTAAGATTTCAGGCGTAGCACAGGAATGCTTTGAATTTGAAGGAGTTGCAAAATGCTACGACAGAGAAGAAGATGCGATGAAAGGCATTGAAACAGACGAAGTAAAAGCCGGAGATGTAGTAGTAATAAGATATGAAGGTCCGAAAGGAGGCCCCGGAATGAGAGAAATGCTTGCACCAACTTCTCTTCTCGTTGGTAAGGGCCTGGGCAAAAAATGCGCTCTTATAACAGATGGAAGATTTTCAGGTGGAACAAGAGGCTTATGTATCGGTCATATCTGCCCCGAAGCTCTTGACGGCGGCATAATCGGCCTCATAAAAGATGGCGACAAAATCAAAATTGATATAAATAAAAGAACCATTGACCTTCTTGTTCCTGAAAGTGAAATTGAAGAAAGAAGAAAAAATTTCACTCCAAAAACTAAAAAAATTGAAAAAGGATTTCTTTCTAAATACGCAAAAACCGTATCAGGAGCAAACCTTGGAGCAATTTGCGAATAATATTAACAAAAGTAACTTTTTGTAACAAGGGGGTTAAAAAAAATTATTCACACGTTTTATAGATACACACGAAAAAACAAAATCAAACAGGATATTATTTGAAAGGGAATAAGTTTTGTTAACCATAAGTCCGAACATAATGCCTAATTCAGGCATAAAGTTTCAACCTCAAAAACAAATAAAACAAAATTCAACTTTAAATAATACTGCCTTAGATGTATCTGAATTTGATAAATTTTCAAAAGCAATTTCAAACAATAATATAGCATTTAGCGGGCTTTTCAGCAGCAAACCGCTGCCAAGACTCGGGCCGAAATCAACCGAACAGGATATCCTTGATTTAAGAGATGCTCTGGCAGATAAAGCATCAACCGTATGGACCGATATGAAGCATGACCCGAGATATTTTAAATATTTTAATGATATATCGGTTAAAAATCCGAAACTTGAATTATTGGAGCTCAAAAATCCGCCTACAGCTTATAAAGAAGGGGTAATCTCAAGATACAATTGGGCCGAAAATACAATTTCGGTTAATATAAGTTATCTTCCAAATATGGCACTTATAAGCGGAGGAAATATAGCCCTTGTTTCTCAGGATGTTGCACCTGCATTTATTAAAAATACCGCACGCGGAAAACATTTTGAAGATTTAGGAGAAGAAAGTATAGGCTTTGCCCTTCAAAGCAGTGCAGAATCAGGAAAAAACTATTACTATAAATTAAATGCCAATGAAACCGCAGAGCTTGCAACCCGCTACATAGCACAAGAAATAGACCGTCTTATAGCATTCCATGCCCTGATAAATACAAAATATATAGGCGGAGACAATGAATTAATAAGCCGTTATTATGATAAACTCAAAGATAGTGACCGCCTCCAGCCAAACACTACAGGCTACTGGATTGATACCTATCCATGTGAATATAAAGAACGCGAAGATTATAAGCAAATATATGAATATGACGGCAAACACAGATGGGCTATAACATCGGATGACATAAAACCTTACATTTCGGGTATTACCCATAAAGAATTATGGTCCGATTTTGTTAACACGGATAATTATGAAAATCATCCGAAAAGCAAGCTTGAATTAGGCGGTTTGATTGCAGCCAAAAGATTTATGGAAAATTACACTCCAAAATATAGAAACGAAAGAGAAAAAGAACGGCTTGAAATACTCTATCAGGTACAAAAAGATATGCTTGATTCGGATATTGAAGAAAGATTACAAAACATCAAAATGAACTAAGAGAGAAGAGAGAAACAAAAACCCGAAGATAAAAATCTTCGGGTTTTTTGCATATTATTTAAATAAAATTAAAATTGAATTTGTGCCATTTCTTCAACTGAAGCAAATACACTGCTTGCACCGCAGTCCACAAATTGAACCTGTCCGGTTACACCGCTTGAAAGGTCAGAAGCTAAATATAGACCCGCTCTGCCGACATCTTCCAAAGATGGTGTTCTTTTTAGAGGTGCTTTTAAAATATTTGCTTTAAGCATTCTGTCAAATCCTGAAATACCTTTAGCAGCAAGGGTTTTAACAGGCCCTGCAGATAAACAGTTGCATCTTATATTGTATTTTCCAAGGTCATAAGAAATAAATCTCATAGAAGATTCAAGAGCAGCTTTTGCAACGCCCATAATATTATAGTTTGCAACAACTTTTGTTGCGCCAAGATATGTTAAAGCTAAAATTGAACCGCCGCCTGATTTTTCCATCTGAGGTTTTGCATATTTTGAAATGGTAAGAAGAGAATAAGCACTGACATGCATTGCTAAATCCCAGCCTTCTTTTGATGTTGTATAAAATTCACCCATAAGGTCATCTTTGTTTGCAAAAGCAACCGCATGCACAACAAAATCTAATGAATCATGGTGTTTTGCATATTCTTCAAATGTCTTTTTAACATCTTCATCTTTTGTAACGTCGC
>CAQTPN010000092.1 GCA_948888345.1 uncultured bacterium
CGACCACCGAGATCTACACTCTTTCCCTACACGACGCTCTTCCGATCTTTTGAAAGAGCTTGAAAAACAAAATGCAGGCCTGAAAAAATCACCGATACGATAAGCGGTACCATATCTATTAAAGTGCCGGAATAGGGTATTTCAACCTTAATAAACATTTTTATAAGGCTTACAGGCGGAGAAAAAAGGGCGATTATATATTCCAAAAATGGAATATTGGTAAGGCATAGAAACCAGTAGAACACATAAAAAATTGCAACAAAAGTACACATTACTTTCATAATATTTGCAAAATCGTAAAATCTACCGTATTTTTCCATTTTTTCCTATAATTCAATATTATCTATAAGGCGAACAGTACTGCCATTTGATGATACCCGAGCTGCAATCAGCATAAGTGCCTTTTTTTCTATTATATCAATTTTTTCAAAAGTGTCTAATGAAACAATTTCAGTGTATTCCACATCAAGATTTTGCATAACGGCAAGAGCGGTATCAACCAGTATGGCAGATTCTTTTATGCCTTTGTCAAAAAGCTCTTTAGCTTTAAACAGAGCTTTTGAAATATTTAAAGCCTCACATCTTGCTTTTTCATCAAGATAGGTATTTCTGCTTGAAAGAGCCAGATTATCATCTTCGCGCACAATCGGACAAGCTATAATTTCAATATCAAAATTTAAATCTTTGACCATTTTTTGAACAATGAAAAGCTGCTGGGCATCTTTTTGTCCAAAATATGCTCTGTTGCATTTTGTAATATTAAAAAGTTTTGCAACAATCGTGCAGACCCCGTCAAAGTGCCCCGGGCGGCTTTTTCCGCAAAGTTTATTCACCACCTCATAAGGAGGACATATCAAAGTAGTTTCTTTATTTTGAAAATAATATTCATCATAGATATCAGCAGGTTTTGGTGCAAAAAGAAAGTCTACGCCTGCATTTTCACATAATTTTGCATCCGCTTCAAGGGTTCTCGGGTATTTATCATAATCCTCATTCGGCCCGAATTGAGTAGGATTAACAAATACGCTTACAATAGCAATTTGATTCTCACTCCTTGCTTTTTCAATTAAGCTTAAATGCCCCTTATGAAGTGCGCCCATAGTGGGCACAAGGCCTATTGTGCCGTCTTTTTGAGCGTTAAGTTTTTTAATTTCCAATCTTAATTCTTCAACATTACTTATAATTTTCAAGGTTTTTCAACTCCTCATCATCCAATTTAAAACTCTCTTCATCATTGGGAAAATTACCGTTTTGAACATCAGTTATATATTTTTTGGCACAATCTATTATCATAGCCTTAGAATCAAAGTATTTTCTTGCAAATTTCGGGGAGAATTCATCAAATTTTCCTATTAAATCGTTAATAACAAGAATCTGCCCGTCGCAGCCCGACCCTGCACCAATACCAATAGTTGGCATATTTAGTTTTTCGCTTATAAACTTAGATGCCTCTTTTGGCATAAGCTCTAAAACAATGGCAAAAGCTCCTGCTTTTTCAAGGTTTTTTGCAGCATTTAAAATTTGTATCGTGGTGTCAAAATCCTTACCCTGAATATAATTCCCGCCTATTGTATTTATATATTGCGGGGTAAAGCCAAGATGCGCAAGAACTGGGATACCGGATTGAGTTAATCTTTTTACAAGCTCAAAGGTATACTCGCTTCCGCCCTCAATTTTTACTGCATCTGCCCCTCGTGCAATAAATTTAGCAGCATTTAAAAGTCCTTGTTCAACGGATACATTATATGACATAAATGGCATATCAGCTACTACAAGTGCTTCTTTGGTACCGCGCGCCACTGCAGATGTAAAAATTAACATTTCATCTACAGTAATACGGGTTGTGGAATCATAGCCCAAAACCACATTTGCCGCCGAATCACCAACCAAAATAAGGTCAATTCCCGCCATATCGAGATATTTTGCGGTATAAAAATCGTACGCCGTTAATGCTGCGATTTTTTTATTTTCCGGTTTATATTTTTGTATTTTCTTTACAGTTTTTTTCATTTTTGACACTTTTCAGGTTCAAGAACTTCGGAAACATCCTGCATTTTAGGAGTGTATACTTTCTTTGCCGATTTTTTAAACCAGTAATATATACTTTTTGCAAGACGACCGGGAGAATGACGCACAAGACCTTCTTTATTATCCTGAATAAGTTTTGCTGATACAAGTTCAAGACCTAATTTTTTAATTTCTCCAAGGTCCACCTCAACAGGTAAAGAATCTTTTTCTTCATATTTTTTTGCAAGATTATTTGGCAGCTGATTATTGATTAAAATGGCATCAATAAGCGGCTTGCCGGCTTTTGCACCGGATTTTAGCATATGGTCAAATATTGCCTTAATATGGTCAGATGCACTGTAATTATCAGTTTCCCCGGGCTGGGTCATAATATTGCAGACATATATTTTCTTTGCTTTTGCATTTTGAATAGCTTCAGAAATACCTTCAACAAGAAGGTTTGGGATAATTGATGTGTAGAGGCTTCCTGGGCCCAAAATTATTAAATCCGCATTTTCAATTGCATCAATAACTTCATTCGAAGGTTTACAAACATTCGGTTCACAGCTTAATTCAACGATTTTTTTACCTGATTCCGGTATCTGGCTTTCGCCTTTAACATAAGAACCATCTTCCATTCTTGCTATAAGGCGCATATCATCAGTCGTTGCAGGGATAACTTTACCCCTTATAAGCAAAACTTTTGAAGATTCTTTTATGGCAGTTATCATATCGCCGCAAATCGCAGTCATAGCAGTGATAAACAGATTACCAAAACTATGTCCGCCAAGCCCTTCACCGGTTTTGAACCTGTATTGAAAAAGCTGTGTCACAATATCATCGTCATCAGCAAGTGCTGCAATACAGTTTCTGATATCGCCGGGGGGCAAAATACCCATTTCCTCTCTTAAACGGCCTGATGAACCGCCGTCATCTCCAACAGTGACAATTGCTGTTATATTATTCGTAATTTTTTTTATGCCGCGAAGCATCGTAGAAAGGCCTGTACCTCCGCCAATTGCAACAATCTTCGGACCATGATTTAATTTCATTTTTCTATATAAATTTTCGCCCATAGAGCTTTGTTTTCTGGAACCGTTTAAATCCAGCATTGAAAAATTAGTTTTTTTCCACGCCTGAATAAAAATAAATGCACCAAGCCCTATAAATACAAGCCCTGCAAGTTCTGCAGGCACAATATGAAAGATTTTTCTTGCCGTTGCAACTATAAAATAAATGGGTTCCAATTTAAACAATAAAGTAATACCAATTGCCGCAAGCACAGACCCAAGAACAATCAGGGCAAACCATCTTTTAATTCTTAACCCCGGAACAAGCCAAATTGCATCTTTTGGCATTTTTACTTTAGAATTCAAAAATTTCATACTTTAGCTTAAAATCCTCCAAATTGAATTTATATCTGTGCTTCAACCCTATTATAATTTATAGGGGCGGGTTTTATCACATCATAAGCCCTTTTTGCATTTTCAAGAGTTGTAAAATGAACAGTATCCGGTATTACAGGCATTTCTCTTAACTGCCTTACGGACATTGCTTCATTAAATAAAACTTCATAAGCACAATTAATTTTAACCTCTTTCTCAATCAACAGTTTAATTTCAGGATTTCCGACAATCAGATTAAGCCAGGGATTAAACTTTTTCACCGCCTTTGCCACATTTTTTGCAAATTCAGAATCATTATTTAATTTTTCATACATGGCACCATGGCACCTAACATGCTCTATATCTATATTTAAAGCACCTGCAAATGCCGAAATTGCACCAAGCTGATAGATTACCGCAGTCTCAATCTCTTCCTCGCTTAAATCCATATTTCTGTATCCGAAACCTGAAATATCCGGATAACCAATATGCGCACCCACAGCCAGATTGCGGGATTTTGCAAATTCAAGTGCCTTTTTGATTGAAAGAGGGTCGCCTGCATGAAAACCGGCTGAAATATTTACCGAACTAACATATTCAGCAATTTCAAAAGCAGCTTCATTTTTATAAATTCCGTATTCTTGTGCTAAATCAGAGTTAAAGTCAAACACCATCAATAATCCTCATATTTTTTAAAATAATTATACTACAAAATTTTAATACAATAAAATTATTATTAACTTATTACTGTGTTTAAACTATAATAATTTTAAAAAAGGCTGGGAATATTATGAATGAAAATGTTTTTGTTGTTAATCATCCGCTTGTAGCGCATAATTTAGCTGTTTTAAGAGATAAAAATACGGATACTGAAAAATTTAACCACGCATTAAAACGAATTGCTTATGCTCTGTTTTTTGAGGGTACTAAATTTCTTCCGACTGTTGAAAAACCAATTTCCACACCGATTTGCGACACATTAAGCCCAATGGTTGACCCCAATATTGAAATTATTGTATCGCCGATTTTAAGAGCCGGGCTTGTTTTCTCCGATATTGCACAGGAGATGCTGCCATTCTGCCATATTCACCATCTTGGGATGTATCGGAATGAAGAAACGCTTGAACCCATCTGGTATTACAATAAAATGAAAGGCAAACTCAAAGACCCCGATAAGACCCATGTTTTTATACTGGACCCCATGCTTGCAACCGGTAATTCCGGATATGATGCTGTTCATAATTTCATCAAACAAAAAATTCCACAAAAAAATATGGTGTTTATAAGCCTTATATCCGCCCCCGAAGGTATTGAAAAACTTACAAAAGCTTATCCTGAGCTTAAAATAGTTACTTCAAAAATTGATGAAAAATTAAACGAAAGAGGCTATATCGTTCCGGGGCTTGGTGATGCAGGAGACAGGATTTTTAACACCGTTTATTAAAATCTGTAAATCCTTGACTTAACTATTTTATGCCAAATAAGGCATATTCATAAAAAGTCTTTAAAACAAAGAGCAGTCTGCATTTCAGAACTGCTCTTTAATTATTATCACCTTATTTTTGACTTTTTATATTTTAATCAGCATAAAGAGGAGCTAATTTTGCCTCCTGCTGAGGGATTACACCTTCTTCAATCGGAAGATAAACTCTGTAATCAATTTCAGAGAAACAATTATCAATTGATTCAATTTCTTTAAGGGCTGCTTCATCAATATTTCCGCTTTCAATCATATCGGCAATTTTTTCAAAGCGGTCAACATGTTCTCTGAATCTGTCAGTTGCGTAATCTTTAGCCTGCCATGTAGTAATTAAGAAAGGCCAATCAGAACTCTGGAGAAGCAAATTCTCTCTTGCCATCTGGTTTAGTGCTCTTAACATAAGTTTATCATCAGGCTGTTTTTCAAACTTAGACACAATATCAATAATTCTTTTTTCGCAAGAATGAATAATCGGCCACATCCATTCAGTAAGATGGTTTTGCCATACCCAGAAGTGGCCGCCCTGGCCCCATGAGCTTTCAGGAATCTGAATAGCATCAACAGGAGGATGAGCCTTCAAATATTCGCCTGCAGTCATTCTTTCAACTTCAGGAAGGTGCTGGGAAAGCTTTTTGATTACCTGTTTAATAAATTCAACCCCCTCAAACCACCAGTGGCCGTATAATTCAGTATCAAAAGATACCATACATAAACCTTCTTTATCATAATGAGTAATTCTGTAATCATTCAAAAGATGATAAATAAGGGTTGTATAGTGGTCAGAATTTGAATTTACCTGACTCATGGCAAGTACAGGGTCATAAAGCATCTTATCACCTAAATCAGTTGTAGAAGATGTTATTCTCCAATAGTGCATGCCTGAATTCGGGTCTTTTCTGTGAAACTCGCGGTATACACCATCTCCGGGGTATCCGTCTGCAGCGGACCAAACCTGAAAACCTGCTCTGTCATTTCTTCCCATCACGGCAACCTGTGCATCCGGCAGCCAGTAAGCACTATAGGTATCATATCCTGTAGCTTCTCTTTTTGGAAGCGGAATATATTCAATATTACCGTAAAGGCCTATTCTTCTTCTGTTCCCTATTGAATTTCCGCCTTCAATTACATGAGATTCAGTAAAGAAATATTCAATATCATTATTTTGAAGAGTTACCTCTACTGCAGGACGCCATTTTTTCTTACCGTCTTTTCCGGTAAATTCGTATCCCTGTCTATAGGCACATTCAGGGAGCCAGCAGCCTTTTGCCTTTTTGCCGAAAAATCTCTTTGTGGTATCAGAACCTACTTTAAACTGGGCATTAAGATTTGTATCGGTTGCAAGAAGCGGTGAAAAAC
>CAQTPN010000093.1 GCA_948888345.1 uncultured bacterium
TTCAAGCAGATTAAAATATGTTTCAGACTGGTATGTTCAATTATGGGCTGAATCTTTAGGAAAAGAAGTTGATAAGAACGGAAACAGGGTAAATGTCGGCCCGACACCTATTAAAGCACTAGGTGCAACAGACCAGCACTCTCAAATTCAACTCTATAACGAAGGAAAGCATGATAAAATTATCAACTTTATCCGTGTTGAAGAATTTGATACAAACCTTGAAATACCGAAAATTTTCGACTGCACGGGAGTTAATTATTTGGGCGGAAAATCAATCAACGAACTTATAAACGCTGAAGCTGATTCAACAGCAGTTGCGCTTGCTGATTTCAAACGTCCTAATTTAACAATTTCACTTCCTAAAGTGAATGCTTATTATTTAGCTCAATTATTCTATATGCTTGAAGTACAGACTGCAATTGCAGGTGAACTGTATAATATCAACACTTTCAACCAGCCCGGTGTAGAACAAGCTAAAAATTACACTTATGCTCTTATGGGCAGAGCCGGCTATGAAGAATCCAGAGAAGAATTAACTTCTAAGATTGGAAGATAAACAAACTATCTATAAAAAATTAATCCCTGTCTGCATTCCGGACAGGGATTTTTAATAAAATTTTTTAATTTTTAATATCACAAGCCTTATATGCACTGTAGCCTTCGTATGCATAGCTTGTATCTATACCCTTCATATAAATTTCTCTGTCATTAATCTTATCTGTTAAGGCCCCTTTTAACAAATACTTGATTTCAGTAGTTTTCACAGGGCTTCTCTCCATTGCAAAAAGGTAATCTTCCTTGTTGATTTTACTCCAATCAACCACAAGCCCAAGCTCTTTTTTAAAAATTAAATCAAGCCAAATTCTTGCACTGCGGCCATTTCCCTCCCTAAAGGGATGCGCGATATTCATCTCTACATATTTTTCAACAATTTCATCAAAATTACTTTGAGGCAACTTATCAATATTTTGAAGTGCTTCTTTAAGATAAATCACAGGAGCAAAGCGAAAATTTCCTTTTGCAATATTAACCGTTCGGATTTTTCCCGCAAATTCATAAATTTCATCAAAAAGAAAACCGTGAATTTTTGCAAGCGTTTCATAAGTACCCGCCTGCATTTTATCAAGAATGCCCGCTTCAAATAATTCAAGTGCCTTTTGTTTGCTGATTCTTTCTTCCGCTTCTGCAAGCTTACAGGATTCTGTTATATTAAGTTTATTTTCTAATACCATTATTAAATAATATCACATTCCAAGCACAGGGGCCAGTTTCAGATAGAGTTTTATAATAAGAGGAGCAAGAATGGCAGTAAGAATGGCAACTATTGTAAGGGCAACAGTTGAAATTGCAACCTGTTTAAATTCCTTCCGCTCTGCAAGGCTGGATGTACCCATAACATGAGAACTTGCGCCCACAGAAAGCCCTATGGCAATATCGTTATCAATCTTAAAAAACTTTAGCAATCTGCGCGCGAAAATCCCGCCTATAACTCCGGTAATTATAACCGCACAGGCTGTAAGCTCCGGTATGCCGCCGATAGTTTTTGAAATTTCAACCGCAATAGGCGTAGTTACTGACTTTGGAAGCATAGAAATAATTATGGATAATTTTGTATGAAAAAATTTACCGAGAATTGCGGTTGAAAAAATTGCAATAAACGTTGCAAATATAAAGCCAAACCAGATGGCGCGCTTATTTTGAAACAACACCTCTTTATTTTTAATTAAAGGGTAAGCAAGCGCAATGGTGGCAGGACCAAGAAGGTATGTAACATATTTTGCACCTGAATTATAAAGCGAAAAATCTATATTAAAAATTTTAAGCAGAATTATTATAAAAATTGCACTCAAAACCAGCGGCGGAAACTTTTTGAAAAATTTTACACAGCATACTTTTTTGCAAAAATAAAAAATCACAAATGTAAAACTGAAAAATAAAATTTTCAAAATCATTCAACACCCCTCGCACCATCTGTATTTGAGGAGGTCTTTTTTCCGGTCCACAGCATTACTCTGTCAACAAAAATTGCTGTCAAAACCATTGTAATAAAGGTTGTAAGAATTATAACCGCAAGAATACCTGCTAAATCACCCTTTATAAGATTATAATAAACAGAAACACCAACAAAAAGCGGAACAAAAAGAGCCGGCAGAATTGATATAAAAAATGTGCAAATATCCTTTACAAGACGCATGGGTATAATTTTAAAATTTAACAGAAGCGCAAAAACAATCATTCCAAAAATTGTAGACGGAAAATTTAATCCCAAGGCATGAATAATTTTTTCGCTTAAAAATTGCAAAAACACCAGAATGCAAAAACCGGCTATAAGCCTCCCCGCCCTTTTAAAGACAGGCTTCATTTGACTTCATCTCCCTTAAGGCACCACACAAGGGCTTCTTTAATTTTTACATTTATAAAATCGCCTGCCATTGCCGTGTTTGATTCAAAATGAACCACTTTATTATTTCGGCTTCGCCCCTCTGCTATTCTTTTTGAGCCATTTTTTAAATCTTCTTCTTTAATTTTTTCAACAAGAACCTCATAAATTTTTCCGACAGACGCTTCATTAGACTTCTTTGAGGCCGCTTTTACCGTATTATTCAATATCTCAAGACGTTTTTTCTTAACATCATCCGCGATGAATTTATCCGTCATTCTGCCTGCAGGCGTATTTGGACGGGGAGAATAAGCCGCCGTATTTGAATAATCCAGCTTGAATTCTTCAATAGCACTCAGTGTATCCTTAAATTCTTCTTCTGTTTCGGATGGAAAACCCGCAATAAAATCCGATGTTATGGTTACATCCTTTATTTGCATGCGGATTTTATTCACAATTTCACCGTACTGCACCCTTGTATAGCGTCTGTTCATAGCTTTTAGCACTCTGTCGCTGCCGCTTTGCATGGGTATATGAAAACATTCACAGATTTTATCCGCTTTTTTCACTGTTTCAATAACATCATCAGTAATATCAGTCGGGTATGAAGTTGTAAATCTGATTCTAAAATTCCCTTCAAGTTTGTCAAGTTCCTCTAAAAGCTTGGCAAATGTAGGTTTCCCGTCTAAATCCTTGCCGTAGCTGTCCACATTTTGCCCGAGAAGTGTAATTTCTTTATATCCTTCGGAAATTATTTTTTTGGCTTCATTTATAATAACATCCATATCACGGCTGCGTTCCCGTCCCCTTGTATAAGGTACAATACAGTATGCACAAAAATTGTTACATCCTTCCATAATCGGAAGCCAGGCATTTATACCTTTGGAGCGGATGATATTAAAATCTTTTTCAGGTACCGCCTTATCTCTTATGGCACAAATTCTTTTTCTTGAACCGTCTGCAGCAGGAGTTTCAAGTTCTTCAATCAGCTTGGGAAGCTCATATATATTATGTGTGCCAAAAACCAAATCAAGGTATGGAAATTTCTTTAAAAGATTTTCTTTCTCCTGCTGTGCAACACATCCTGCTATTGCAATTTTTATATCGGGGCGGTTTTTCTTCATTTTTCCCCATACACCAAGCCTTGAATAAGCCTTATCTTCGGATAATTTTCTGATTGAGCATGTATTTACAATAAAAAAATCAGCTTCATTTCCTTCTGATGCTTCATACCCGAAATGAGACAATATTCCCAATATCCTCTCAGTATCGGATTTATTCATCTGACATCCGAGAGTTTCTATATATACTTTCTTTGAAGCCTTTTTCATAATTATAATCCGCTATTTTACCGTATTTTATACAATTTTATGAGCCTGTATGCCTTCAAGCCTTGTCATGCGCTCTTTTAAAGCTCCCTGCGGCAAGTAATAAGGTTCAACCGTCATAATTTTTGCCGCAACATCAGGGAAGAAATAAATAAACCTTAATTCACTGTCTGTTAAAGGTTTTTGAGTATGAACGTTAGCATAGCGTGCAAGTTCAAGAATATTTCTTGCCTCGTTCTCATCTTTAAATTCAAGCTCAAGATTGTCATAAACGTTTCTGAAACCTTTAATTCCGGCATATTCACCAACGGTTATCATTCTTCCTGTTTCAATAATTTCAGGCTCACCCCTGCCTAATTCTTCATAGTCATAAAGTTCATAATTTCTTCTGTCCTTTAAGGCACCGTCAGCATGAATGCCTGATTCATGCGCAAAAGCATTGTCACCGACTGCTACCTGATTAAGAGGAATGGGCACCCCAAAAGCGTATGATGTATATTTTGCAAGTTTCCAGGCTTTTGTTATATCAATTTGCGGGTCAATTTTATATTTCCCTTCAAAGCCGCTGGATTTCAATATTGCAAGAATACACGATACAAGGTCTGCATTTCCTGCACGTTCCCCCATGCCGTTTATTGCAGTGTTAATCCAGGCATCAACCCCTGCATCAATTGCAGCTTTTGCCCCCATAACAGAACATGCCGTTGCCATGCCGAGGTCATTATGAAAATGCATCTCAATATCCATGCCGGTTTCTTTAGCAAGTGTATAAATTCTGTCATAAGCTGTTTTAGGGTCGTCATACCCCAGTGTATCGCAGTATCTGAAACGCTTTGCGCCGTATCTTTTACATTCATTGGCATATTTAATTAAATAATCAAGGTCAGAGCGGGAGGCATCCTCGGCATTTACGCCAATCATTTTTGCATTGTATTCTATGGCCATATTAATAGCTTCCAGGGTTTGCTGCAGAATATCATCCTTGCTTTTTTTGCCCTGATATTTACCGTTAATCATTTGGTCAGATGTTGATTGCGATAAATTTACATACTGAAGTTTCGGAATATTTTCGAAAGATTTCTTAACATCGGCCGCAATTGCCCTCATCCAGCCTGAAAGCTTTGTTTTATCAATAACACCTCTATCTACAAGCATGAGGTTGCCATTTAGATAATTTCTTTCATGTTCCGTTGTCGGGAAACCAAACTCTGATTGATTTATGCCCATATCATTAAGCATTAAATTAATAATTGTTTTTTGAAGTTTAGCCAGCCCCAGCCTTGAAGTCTGTACGCCGTCTCTATTGGTAACATCTACAAATTTAATAAAATTTTCGCCCATGGTTTTTAATTTTCCTATCAATGTTGCGGCCGGTTTAAAGCCTGATATTCCGTCGTTTTGCCCCGTTTAATTTTTACTTAAAAATAAACATTTGTTAAATAATATTGTAACATCTAAAAAAATAGTAGCAATTTTTTTTATTTTTGTGTATTAATAGAGAGTAATCAGTTCAAATTCTGAAAGGCAAAAATGTTTTCCGATTATTCGGTAATACGTATAAGCAATCATTCGCCGTCGGGCAGTTATTCGCCCAAGGAACATCCTGCAGCGGCCATGCGAAAGTACGGAATGGAAAATAAAGATGCAAGAAAAAATGCTATTGCCAATTTAACTGATGATGAAATAATTTTAACCAGCTTAGAATACGCACAAAATAAAACTGATAAAACGGTGGCAGGAAAGCTTAAAAATGCTTTGCCATCGTTATTTGTTACTGCAGTTCCGCTGTTTTTCGGCGCAATTTGCAAAGGCAGCCTGTCAGACAAAACTAAAATGGCTCTTGCTACCGCAATGATTTTTGGCGGAGCAAAAGTGCTGTCCGATAAATACGATAACGGCATGGATAGAATTGAAAATGCTTCCAAAAAAGTGGAAAATAAAAGAAAAGAACATCCTGCAGTCGCTTCACTTTTTGATATAGCAGCAAAAGGTGCCCTTGTTTTCGGTGCATCCCTTGCTTTAATTAAGGGTGGAAAATATGCACAGAATAAATTTAAGCCGTCAGTTGATAAATTAACCGATTCTATTAAAAAGACATCTGAAATTATTGATAATACAGCCATCGGACGGGGTGTAAGCAGATTGAATGCCGGCACTGATAATTTCTTAAATAAGCATCCGAAGCTTTCTGGATTTTTATCAAATAATGTATTCTTAGCCCCTGCCTTAACTCTTCTTGGCTGGATGGGTTTTGAAGGTGCAGTTAAATATAAAGCTGCGGAAAACACTTATAATCATGCTTCACAAATGGCTGATACGTTATTTATTCAAAGAGAAATTGCAAGAAATTAAGTATTTTTATTTTATGGCTTATTAAAATGCCGGTTAAATATTTATAAAATTTTAAAAGATTATCTGCATTCTTAAAATTCAAGTTGCCCTTTTCTGTTTTTATGCTGTCCTTTTTTATTAAGTTTTGTTAAGAAACCACCATCCGTATTTCA
>CAQTPN010000094.1:0-5601 GCA_948888345.1 uncultured bacterium
TTCATCAAAATTATTGTCATGGATTAAAAGCACAACCTTTGAATCAGGATAAATCATTTTAATATTCTGACACAAAGGGCTTATTGAAATAATGCTTTCATTAGGGTCATCCACTTTCGGGGTATTAATTATTAAAAATAATTTCTGAAACTGGTATTTAATCTCTCTTGACGCAATTTTAAACCCGAAAAGATAGAAATCTTTTTTATTTTGATAATGTTTTATCGTATAGTAAAAATTTCTCTCTTTTTCAATTACAAAATCTTGAAATTTAATGTTGTTTTCTTTCATAAATTTTACAACATTAATCTTTGAATTAACTTTATCTTCAAGCTTAGCAAAAGTCTGTTTTAAGCGCATTGTCGAAAAGCTGTTTACAAAATAATAATATTTAACCCCGGGAACCGTAATTAAAGATTTTGTGTTATGAAGTGCTTTTGTTAAAAATTCAGGGTCCTCATAATAAACATTTTCTTCAAAACGAAGTCCTTCCAATACCTCTTTTTTATATAAAATCCCCCACACCTGCCAGTGTGACGGCACCTTTAAAGTTTTTGCAAGGTTATTAAACCCTGTATAAAAAATTTCTTCTTTATAATTTGAATACCGCCTGAATTTTCCTGACGATTTAATTCTGACAACAGATGCTGCTGCGATATCCGTATTGTGCCTCTTCAAACAATTCAGCATCTTTTCAATATAATCAATATCAATCCAATCATCAGCATCAACAAATGTTATAAAATCACCCTTTGCAGCCTCTAATCCTTTATTCCTTGCCGCCCCCTGTTTTTGATTCGGCTGTTCGATAATTTTTATCCTATCATCTTCATCTGCAAGCTGCTGCACAATATTCATTGTTTTATCCGTAGAGCCGTCATTTATAACAATGATTTCAATATCTGAAAATGTCTGGGTCAAAATACTGTTTAAACACCTTGCAATGTACCTTTCAGTATTATAAACAGGCACAATAACCGACACCTTCGGAGGCATTTCGGGTTTTTTATTCTCTTCATTTTGTGATGCTTCAGACATCAATATAATTTTCCTTCCGGCTGATTGTTAAGAATAATTGGCAGCCTTTATTGATTTTTAGAAAGTTAATACCACGCTATAATACCATAGAAACAAGGAACTATTAATCCTTTGTTAAATAATGTGAAGTAAAAAACAAAGCCTCTGTTTTGGAAAGGCTTTGTTTTAATTCATCATGCAAGATTTTTATAATACATATTATATCATTTTTTTTGATATATTTTCAAATCTTTATTATATTTTTAAAAATTATTTTAAATATCGAATTATTAATTTTTTGTATAATTTACAGAATTTTGTTCTGACCTGCTGCATAATAGTTCTTATGAATGCTGAATTAACAAATAATATATTGCCGCCCGTGCCAAATATAAGTTTAAAAATTCAAAGACAAACAGTAAAGTCTGCACCTGAATTCCTGAATTTTCCTCAAACTAAAATCTTTAAAGCAGTAAATTTTAACTTTGAAGAAATTTTTAATACCGGATTTAAAAGCGAAGAAACGGACGTTTTAATAATTCTTTTTCATCTTTATTTAGCAGGTAAAGAAAAAGACGGCCTGTTATATATAAATACGGATGACATTCTTTTCTTCCGCTCAATTAAGAAAAATCGGGCCGGTTATAAAAGAAATACAAGACAGAGAATAGATAAAATAATAAAGAAACTTGAAACTACAGGGCTTTTCGCCCTTTGTGATTATAAAGAATTTAACTACATCCTTGATTTTAATCAAAATTATTTTGAAGATATTGAAAAAATAGTTCCCGTTAATCAAAAACTTCTTAGATTAAACCCCGGTACAAAAAGTTGGCATAAGTCCATAGGTTTATATTTAACATTTATAAAAAATAATATTACCTCCCCATCTTGCACAATTCAAATAAAAAAGCTTTTAAAAATAATTTCCGCCTCTTCCTCCACAAAGACTCTTTTTCCGTTTCAAATAAGGCAGAGGTTTGAAGATATGATGGATGAATTGAATTTTGAAGGATTTTTTAAAGGCTGGCATTATAAAAATATTGATGAAGAAATTTTCAATTGTAAAAACTGGCTCTATTTTTGGAAATTACTCTCCGTAAAAATTATATTTTAATATTAAAAAACTCACCCTGTCTCCATAGAAAAATATTTTTTAAAACAAACACGGCTGTAAGCTTATCTTTGTAGGTTTTAAAAAATTGAAAGGAGATTTAAAGTGCCGTTTACATTAGACAGTAAAAATTACTCAATCAAAATGAGAAAGGGGGATTCAGGCTCAATTATTTTTAAATTCAATATTCCCCTTAATGATTTTTGTATTGATTTTTGCGTTTCAAAAGATTTTGACAACAAAATCATCCCCGTTATTTCAAAAGCTTATAAGGGAATTGAGGGAGATACTCTTGAAGTTAATATTACATCCGAAGATACGGAAAAAATTGATATCGGCGAAGATTTCGCAGGCCAGTATTATTGGAGCCTTAAAATTCATAACGACCAGGGTTTTGCCTCAACCTTAATCCCGAATAAATTTAGAAAAACGCCAAGATTTTTTATATACCCAAAATTAGGAGACTGCCCGAATGAATAGCGAAAATAATATAGAAATAAAAAGCATAGAAATTAAAGACGGATGCAATAATAACGCAATTTTTGTTGAAATTAAAAATGATGCGGAATATTTAATCGCAGCCCACAACGCAAGCAAGGAAGCACACCACGGCATAGTTCAAGAATTGGAAGGAAAAATTAACGCACTTAATGGCACAATAAACGAAATTGAAGATAATATGGTATCTAATTCAAACCTGCCTCAAAAATTATCGGAGCTTGAAAATGATATGAATTTCGTAAGCGAAAGCACCCTGATACAGGCCATTGAAACAAGGGGGTTAATTAATAACACAACCCTAAATGAAAAAGAAGCCAATATAAATAATCTGATAACAACAAATACAAACACGCTTAATACAAAAATTGAAAATTTAAAACAGAAAGTTATAGATTTAACAGACCCTGAAATAATAACCACAATGTGCATGCCGAGCGAAAAACAGGTAATATACATTTCATCATTTACAACGGGAGAATTTAATTTTGTAATGCCTGCAAACGGCGTGCTTGCTGTCGGCGGACGCGCAAAATCAGATGTCGGTATGATGACCGCAACAAGAGTAAGCGCAAATACGGAACAAGCGGTAACCGTATACCCCAAAGACCATATAGGTTCATTTGAAATGCTTGTAAATAAAAATGAAACCGTAAGGATATGGACTCAAAACTTCTACATAAGTCATGTGAAATTTTCATACCTCAACGGCGTCGCCCCAAAAGATGAAGAATAAAAACAAATGAAGAAAGGAAAATTCTATGTATATATTAAAAGATAAAGATAATAATATCTTATCTTACTCAAAAAGCAAAAGAATAATAAATGATGCACAAATTATGTTTAATTCCCGGGAAACTTCAATAGAAGAAACTGAAGAAGAAATAATCACAGCTGGCGGCAAAGCTTATTTAAAATCACACTGGGAAGAATACATAAATTCAGAAGAATATAAATATTCAATTGAAAAAGAAAATGCTGAAAAAGAAATTTCCGCACTTAAAAAAGAACTTCAGGAAGATGATTATAAAATTATAAAAGCCTTTGAATGCTCCATAAAAGGGGAAATTCCCCCATATAATATGGAAGAAATTCTAAACCTTAGAAATTCTAAACGCTATAGAATAAATGAACTTCAAGCTTCTTTCTCCATAAATTAAGACGTAATGTAAACATTGCGCACTTGTCTTTTCCTCCCTTATTTATTTTTAACTCTCTTCTTCTAAAATTCAGGGGGGATTTTTTTCATGGTAAAATTTTATTAATGGTAAAAGGTAATAAAATATTCATTCAATATCTTAAAGATTTAAAATCACTTGGCGCAAAGGCTTTTAAACTTGAGCTTGAAAGCGAATATATTCAAGAGCCGCTTTGCAGAGAAATTTCAAACATTATAAAGGAAAATTCTCTTCTTTTTGCTCTAAAGCTTGGCGGGTTTTCCTCTTATAACGATATTTTAATCTCAAAAAATATTGATGCGGACATAATAATAGCACCGATGGTGGAAACAGACTATGCGCTTAAAAAATTCATTGAAACCCTGAGGTGTACATATTCTTCCTTTGAAATCTCAAATAAAAAAATCTTTATTAATATTGAAACAAAATCAGGAATTGAAAATTTTGACAAAATCTTAAATTCAAAATATTTTGAAACACTTGACGGGATTGTAATCGGAAGAGGAGATTTAACATCATCATTTGAAATTCCTCATTCTTTAGTTAATTCAAATGATGTCAAAAAAATAATAATTCCTGTTATTGAAAAATGTCTTAACAACAATAAAAAAGTAATTTTGGGCGGAAATATAACTGCAAAATCTGTTGAATTTCTAAAAGATTTTTCTTCAATCATTTCAGGTTTTGAAACAAGAAAAATATTTTTTGATTTTGATACAGTCAATAAAGAAAATCTTGATAATATCATAAACAAAGCAATTGAATTTGAAATATTTTACCTTGAAATGTTATTTGAAATTCAAAATCAAAGAAATATTAAAGATAGAATAAACACCTTAAAAGACAGGCTTCAATAAGGTTAATCAACGCACTTTGTGCATTCTTTTCCTATTGTTTTTCCAAAAATAAGCCTCAAGCCTCCAAAGCGTTTTTTCAATGTATTTTTAATGCCGCAGGTTATTTCATTCAGGTTTTTAATAATATACCCTGTGTCATTCACGCCTGTTTCAATGTTTGGCATGCTGTTATTTGTAAATTCATTTATTTTCCTTACGGTCTCCTGCAGGTCTGTAGTTGAATTTCTAACATTTTCCGTCACATCTTCAAGATTAGACATTGTTTTATCTAAATTTTCCTGCTTAATTGAACGGTTTAATTTAATGGTTAAATCTTCAATATTTCTTGTAGTCTGTTCAAGGTTATCCGTTGTGGTTTTAAGATTTTTCCTGTTTTCATTTGCCATCTCATTTAAGGTAGTAAATAAATCTTTAAGCGCACCTATGGTATCTTGAAGCTCTTCCACCGTTTTTTCAAGATTCTCCTTCATATTATCAAGAGAATCTGTTTCCTGGCTGGATAAAAATGTTTCAATATCAACCGTAGACTTACCATGAACGATATCCCCGCTTTCAATATATGCAATTTCGGGAGAATCGGGGTAAATAATATCAATATAGTCTATTTTTCTCCACTTATCTTTTTCTCTTTGAAGTTTTACACTTATATTCTTTGGCAGCCTTAAATTTTTATTAGGAAAAAGCGCGATTTTCATATGTGTTGATGTATAATCATCGCACGGCTTAACATATAAAACCTTTCCTATTTTATACCCCTTATAAAAGACATTTATCCTGCCTTTTATAGGACGAAGCTCCCCAAATTCAGCCGTGATAAAAGTGTATGTAAGTCTTTGATACAACAATACACCCATCATAATAATAAAGGCGGCAATTAAAATCTGCCATAAAAATTTAACAATAAAATTCTTTACAATTTCAAACATTTTCATAATAA
>CAQTPN010000094.1:5611-6169 GCA_948888345.1 uncultured bacterium
AATCCTGTTTAAAATTATAAAATTCCCCCGCAGGGCTAAACCATACGGGGGCAAAATCAATAATTATTTCAAATATTCTCTGAAAAATTTCTCCATCTTATCAAAAGGGATTTTCTCTAAATTATCATATAAATCAACATGATTTGCCCCTTCAACAATTAAAAGCTCTTTATTACTTCCCTTTAATTTTTTATAAGCATCCTCGCTAAAATATCTGCTGTGCGCATTTTCTCCATGTATCATCAATACGGCATTTTGAATTTCCCCGCTGTAAGTTAAAATCGGCATCGTCATAAAGGATAAACTTGATGTCATATTCCAGTTTCCGTTTGAATTTATGGAGCGTTTATGAAATCCGCGTTCTGTTTTATAATACCCGAAATAATCTTTAACAAACTGCGGTTCTTCCCCTGTTATTTTATCAGGAAGCCCGTCCTGCTTTGCAAATGTACCGCTTTTAAAATCTTCCGTTCTTTGTTTATTCAGTTTTTCCCTTAATTCATACCTTGCTTTTTCATCCATTGAATCAAAATACCCGTTAGCATTAACTCTGCTCAT
>CAQTPN010000095.1 GCA_948888345.1 uncultured bacterium
CTGTTCTTGAAGATAATAAAAAAATAAATATAATTGACATTGATAATTTAAGGAAAATGGCAATTGCGATAAAGGCATTTGATTTAGTATCTTTTTCAATGTCTTTGTTTGCATATATGAATTATAAAACGCATAAATTAAGCTATTATAAAACACTTGCGGTTTTAAACGATGCAAAATATCTTGCTATGTCGTCTTCTTCATATCCTGCCCAGAAAATCAACAATTTTTTTACAGGGCTTATAGAATTTGAAGAAGGCAATTTTGATGTTTCTTTAGATTTAATAAACAGAGCCTTAAATATTATTGTTGCTGATGAGTTTGATTTCAATGAAAAGATTTCAGATATTGAAGATAAAATCAAAAAATTACAGCAAAAAAAGATAATTCAGCAGGAAAAACCGAGCTTTATTCCAAAGCACCATGGCGAGGACCCTTTAATCGCTTTATTAAAGGTTGGAAGAACAATTGCACTTGAAACAAATCTTGATAATTTATTAACAATCATTGCGCAGGAAATAAAACTTGCGCTTGATGCAGACAGGTGTACAGTTTTTCTTCTTGATGAAGATAAGAAAGAATTATGGTCAAAAGTGGCCTTAGGGATGAATACAAAGGAAATAAGATTTGATTCAAGCCTGGGGCTTGCAGGACACGTTGCTACAACAGGAGAAACGGTTAATATAAAAGAAGCCTATAAAGATAAAAGATTTAACAAAGAAATTGATAAAAAATCAGGATATGTAACAAAATCCATTCTTTGTATGCCTATAAGAAATATGAGCCATCAAATAGTCGGCGTATTTCAGGTTTTAAACAAAAAAGACGGATATTTTACGGAAAAAGATGAAGATTTATTGATTGCAATAGGTTCTTCAGCAGGGATAGCACTTGAAAATGCAACGTTATTTAATAAACAAAAACAATTTATTGAAGAACAAAAACTCTTATTATCAAGCTTTGTGGATACACTTTCAGCCTCTATTGATGCCAGAGATAAAATAACCTCAGGGCATTCAAAAAGAGTTACAATGTATACAATGCTGATTTGTGACAAATTAAATTTTGAAGATAAACAAAAAGAAGTAATAAGACAGGCTTCACTCTTGCATGATATAGGAAAAATCGGAATAAGAGATTCTGTGCTTCAAAAAGAAGGTAAGCTTACGGATGAGGAATACAAACATATTCAAGAGCATGTAAAAATTACTTATGATATTCTTTCAAGAATTTATTTTTCGAAGGAATATGAAGATGTTGCGCGCATTGCGGCCTCTCACCATGAAAAATATGACGGAAGCGGATACTACAGAAAACTTGCAGGACACAGTATTCCTATAGGCGGAAGAGTTTTAGCCGTATCGGATGTATTTGATGCCATAACTTCAAAAAGGCATTACAGGTCTAAAATGCCTATAGAAAAGGCTATTGATATATTGATTAAAGATTCCGGCACCCATTTTGATAAAGAAATGGTAGATGCGTTTTTATCAATTGAAACAGATAAAATAATAAATGTTATGATAACGGATAACAAAAAGCTTGAAGATAATGATAGAATAGTATTAAATAACTATAATCTGTTAAATCTTTATAATTTAATGGTTAATCATAATGAAAGAGAACACACGTCTGAAGAGGACAGATTTATTTCAACATTTTTAAAATATTATAGTGACACTGTTGAAGAAAACAAGGATGAATAGAAAATATAAAAAACTTAATAATAAAAATACAGGACTTATGAAAAAAACAGTATGTTCTGCAATGCTATGCGCATTTTTATCAGCTCAAGGAGCGGCATATTCTTTTACAAATATTCCTGTAAGCGATGCAGGGGAAGAGAGAATTCTTGGAATTGAGCCTGTGCATCCTGCTGTGCATAATAAAATTGAAACCCATGATACAGTAATTTCATTTAATTTAAGCACAGTTGTGGACAGTTTTTTAAATTTAGATACAACCCTTTCAAATAATTATGAAAACCTTGATGAGAAAGCCCGTCAAAGGCAGGATTTCATTGATACTACAAAAAGATTTAATCAGGGTAATGTTTCTGTAGCATATAATGATTATTTAAGAATAATATCTGAAATTGAAAATGACATATCGCTTTTAGTATTTGCAAAGAGCATGTATGAAATAGGATTTTTTACACTTGGAGATGTAAGTCTTGCCAAAATAAAAAATCAGCCGTATTTTCAAAATCAAATCGATAATTTAAAGAAAGGGTACAAAGGAAGTTATCTTCTTGATAAACAGGAAGAAATTTATCTTGCAAAAGCATACTCATCTATATATTTTGATAATACGCCGGAAGAAACCGCTTTTGATTTAAATAAAAAGACAACCTTGATGGAAAAATCGGACTATGCCAATTTTATAATGGCACAAGCTATGAGTGAATCAAGACAGTATCAGCAGGCTTTAATGTTTATTGATGAAGCTATTAAAAGAAACCCGGACAGCCCCGCTTATTTATGTTATAAAATTAAAATTTTAAATAATTCAGGCAAGGTAAAAGAGGCGTATAAATTATTAGAAAAATATGAAAATTCTGATATTATAACCCCTGAATTCAGAGATAAATTTTTAATTGAAAAAGAACATGTTCTTGCAAATTTAACAAATAATGAGAATGATAAAAAATTTCATTTTATAACCATAAATTATATCAAAGGAGATTACTATAAAGTAATTAATGAATGCCAGAATATTTTAAATTTTAATAAGAATAATTATAAAATCTTAACACTACAGGCACAAAGTCTGCTTAATGTTGGTAAAGATGAGCTTGCAAAGAAAAATCTTTTATTGAGCTTTGGTTTAAATAAAAACTATGCACCCACGTTATCTGCCCTCGGGGATATTTCATATCTTGAAGGAGATAATAATAAGGCTATAGAATATTATAAAAAAGCTTCAAAACTTGATAAAAAAGATATAATGACCCAAATAAAGCTTGTATTCTGCTATAAAAAAACCGCAGGAAATGAAAAAACAATAGCTAAAATTGAAAAACAAATAGAGTTTCTGGCAGGCAAAAAAAGTTTATTTTATGAATATTATTTAGCATCAATAACTATTTTAAAGAATGATGCTGCCCTAAAAAGAGAATATTTATTGAAGGCACTCGGTGAAAATTTACTATGTGAAGGGGCGCAGAATGCTTATCTTGCTTATTTAAACGATAATAAAAAACAAAAACATGCTTCAAATTTCCTTCATATGATATCTTTTGTGCATAACTACAGCTATAATTATTATTATTTTAAAGGTTTGTCCGAGATGGCAAAAGGGGAAAAGGAACTTGCACAAGCTGATATGAAACGGAGTCTTTCAATTAATCCTGATTTTGAACCTGCAAGTGAATATTTAGTATATTTAAACAAAGAAATTATTTAGTTTTATACTGTAAAAGAGGGGTAAATGTGCCTTCAAATATAGCTTTTGCTTTGTCAGGGCTGACTTGGCCTTCTGTATAATAATCAAGACCTTTTATTTTTCTTATTTCTATATTAGGAAAATCTGAAAGCTTTATATCGTGGTTAAAAATATATTCAATCGAATGAGTATTTTCAAGATTACGGGACGCGGCACCTGAAAGAGAGTATCCGTGGTGGATTTTTATTTTCATATCGCGCATAAATTTATCAAATTCCGATTTTTCCATCAGACCATTTGAGAGTACCAGTTTTTCAAGCTCTTCTCTTTTGATATCCTTTTGAAGCCCCCTCAAAGAGAATTTTTTGCCTGTTTTATTTTCAATATCTTTTAAAATACTTGTGAATGAGAAAAAATCTTCCTGAGTTCTTATCCTTAATTTACCGTTTTGAAGCAAATCTTCCGTCGGGATTTTTATTACTGCAAGTCTTTGGTCTAAGAATAATCCTCCCTGATTGTTTTGGTTTGCTTGTCTGAATATTGCGGTTAACAAATCTTTATTTTGTCCGTTAATATTTGTATTTCCGTAATGAGAAAGGAAATTTTTGCTGTCTAAAAGGTATAAGCCTTTTAATTGTTCATTTTTGGAGACCTTCAATGTTCCTGATGAAATGATTTTATCCATTGAATCTTGTGAAGTAAAGTGATATAAATATTCAGGCAGCTCAACCGGGGTGTGTTGAGCATTTTCACTGATTTTTGTTGCCTTTATTCTGCCGTTTCCAAGCTTTTCGACATCAAAACGCTTTGAAACGTTTGATACAGATGCACAAACAGAAGACGGAGCTTGAGAAATTAAAGAGTCAGGGTTTGAAACAGGTTTAGAAGCTGCTTTTGGAGTGGCGGCAGGGGTTTGAGCCGGTGCGGGAACAGGCTTTGAAGCAGGCGAAATTTTTGGCACACCTTTATTTTTGCCTTTGGAGAAATAATAAACTCCTGCGCCGAGTGCTATTGCGGCTCCTGCAATTCCAAGCCCGATAATTGCCTTTTTAAGCTTATTATTTCCATCCTTCTTTTCTTGTGTACCGGGGTTTGACACCTGAATGTTTTCAGGCGTTTTATTGCTGATATTTGTTATATAAGAAGCATTTAAGCTGCTTAAACCATTCAATGACAAAACCTTGTCCTTCTTGAAGTCTTTTATATTATAAAAACAAAAATTGTATAAAAATTTACAAAACGGTTAAATCTTCTTTAAAGGTGATTTTTTTATTGCTATGGCTGCCTTCAAGGGCGAAAACCTCTATTCCAAGATATTCAAGCATGCCGGAATCGTCTGTAAAATTTTTGTCTTTCAATTTTTTATGTGCATCTAAAATTGTTATAAAATCAAAACCTTGCGGAGTTTGAGCGCAAAACACCGTATTTCTGTCTATGGTTTTTATAATATTCCCGCTTTTATCGGTTATTTTAATTGTGTCTGTTGCAAAAGCACCTACGCACACCCCTTTATATTCCTTTAATTTTTCAATTGTTTTTTCAATTGTTTCGGCTTCAATAAAGGGTCTTGCCCCGTCATGGATTAATATAATATCGCATCCGCCTTTGTTTTTACATTCTATAAGTCCGTTAAATACTGATTGCTGGCGGGTTTCTCCAAATTGCACAAATGTTATTTTATCTAAAAAGGCAGGCATGGAGCTTTCTATGTGGTTCCTAACATCATTATGACAGGGGATTATAATTTCATTACAAAAAGGAAGAAATTTTTGAATGGTGGTTTGAATTACGGATTTTCCGTTTTTTAGATTTTCAAGCAGTTTATTTGAGCCGAATCTGTTTGAAAGTCCGCCTGCTGTGATAATTGCAGATATTCTATTAAAAGTGGTCATAGCTTAAATCTTCCGTTATTTCTTTATTATCAATCAAAATCTTGTTATCATTTGTTGTTTTTCCGATAACCGTGATATTTTCTCCGTTTAGAAGCGGCAAACAGGCGGAATAATCATTATTTTCAAGACAGATTAAAAGCCCGTAATCCTCTCCTCCAAATAAAACCTCATTAAAATCATTTGTTTTCTTTAAAATTTTATCAAATTCTATTTGAAAGCCAACATTTGATGAAAGAGAAATTTTTTTAAGCGCATCATAAAGCCCGTCTGATGTATCCATCATTGCATAGGGGGTTGTACAGGTTTTTGATACAGTTTCACTTATTTTTGGGTGAAGCATGGGTTCTATGTGGCTTTTTATAAAGTAATCCCTATCATTTTCTGTATATTTAATAAGATTATTTAAAATTTTAAATCCGCGTGCACTTGAACCGTGGTATCCGGCTAAAAGCACGGTATAATCTGGTTTTGCATTTTTTCTTGAAGATATGTTTCTGTTTTTCGTATCTCCAAAAATTGTAATCGAGACCCCGATTTTGTCTCCGCCTGTGAGGTCTCCGCCGATTATTTCAAGGCCGTATTTTTTACAGATTTCATTTGCCCCCGTATAAAAATTTTTAATAAAATCCTCATTTAGCCTGCCGGAAAGAGATACTGTTAAATATTTCGGCAGGGCACCGGAGGCCAGAATGTCGCTGATGTTCACAAGGAGCGATTTTTTACCCAGAAAATAAGGAGATATTGTGTTTAAATCAAAATGCACACCTTCAATTAAGGCATCAGAGGAAACAACAATACTATATTCCTTCAAGTATGCACAATCATCCCCCAGAAGATCGGAAGAGCACACGTCTGAACTCCAGTCACCTCTCAGAATCTC
>CAQTPN010000096.1:0-3710 GCA_948888345.1 uncultured bacterium
CCGAGATGGCTGGACCAAAACCAGCTGCCTTACCACTTGGCGACGTCCCATCACTGTTATTATCTTATTCAAAGTACTATTGAATGTCAAGTATTTTTTGTTAGATATCAAAACCAATCTAAAAGATATGTATTGATAAAATTAACTTATCTTGTTCTTAAAACTTTAACGATTGCATCAATAAACATAAGAGCAATTTCTTCAATATATTGCTGGGTTGTAAGCCCGTTAATTACAATATCCGCAATTTCCATAGTGGGGCGAATATATCGAAATGCAGTCTGATTAACGTCATGGAACTGTATATCGGCCGCTTTGCCTATTTTGCCGCGGGTAACAGCACGTGCATACCATCTTTCTTTAATAATTTCAAATGGCGTGTAAACATAGATTTTAACATCTACAATATCGCGCATGCATTCGTTTAAAACGTACAAACCTTCATTTAAAATGATTTTTGCCGGTTTTTTAAGAACGGTGTCTTTTTTACTTTCACAGGTTACAAAATCATAGTAAGGCGAATAAACCGTTTCACCGTTTTTAAGCTTAATCAGATGCTCTTTCATAAGTTCTAAATCAATAGCATCGGGAGTATCAAAGCTGAACCCTGTTTTAAATAATTCTTCATAGCTTCCAGCTTGAACTAATTCTTTGGAAGCATCCTTATAGTAATCATCGCAGCAAATAACGGTATAAGCATTATCTGTATCAGTTTTAATGCACGCCTTTGCAGTATTTTTAACAAGCGTTGTTTTGCCTGAAGCAGATTCTCCGGCAATTGACATTAAAAATGTCGAATTCTTTTCCAAAATCGCTTTTCGCGCAATTTTAAATATAAAAGCTTCGTTTATTCTAAGAATAAGAGGCTGTTTTTGCTGTTTATCATATGCGATAACTTCGCGAATATTTTCTAAAATCTTTGCAAGAAAAGGCATATCATCCATTTTCATATTTTGAAGATTTTGATTTTCTGCTTTCTGTTCCATAAAAATATTTTACACTAAAAAACAAACAAAAATTCAGTTCAATTCATAAAATTTAACAAAACTATTCTTCAAAATTTATAATTTCATTTTGCTGCCTGCTTGCTTCTTCAATAAGGCAATATGCCATATATGCCCCTGTGGCAACAGCTTTAGGGTCAAGCTCGGTTTTATTTGCAAGCTCAATAATGGCTGAATTTAACTCGGGATTTTCATCCTTAATGTAATGTATCATTGATTTTCGCCACGCGCCAATATCAAGAAGCATTTCATCAATTATTTTATTAAAATTTTCAGTATCAATTTCGGGTAACATTCCTTTATTCTAACGATTTTGGACCTTTGTGTCAATTTTTATGTTAAAATTTCGGTATGGAAAAGAAAAATTTAACTGTTCTTGTCGGGATATCCGGCGGTGTTGATTCTGCCGTATGTGCTCTTAAATTAAAGCAGGCGGGGTATAACGTTATCGGTGCCATGATGAAAGTTTATGATGGCGATATTAAAACCATCGCAAATTCCTGTTATGGTGCGGATAAAAATAAAGAAATCGCAGATGCTAAGGCTATATGTGAAAAAATAGGAATTGAATTTCATCTTATTGATTGTGCTAATGAATTTGACAGGCTTGTTTTTAATAAATTTAAAAGCGAATATAAGATTGGAAGAACGCCAAACCCTTGTGTACTGTGTAATCCTTTAATTAAATTTGGTGCTTTTCCTCTCCTTGCAAGAAAATCGGGTTTGAAATTTGATAAGTTTGCAACCGGCCACTATGCAAGAATTGAATTTGATAAAAACCTCAATAAGTACCTTTTAAAGCAAGGAATTAACCAAAAAAAAGACCAGACCTACTTTTTATACAAATTAACGCAGGATAAATTGCAAAATATTCTGTTTCCTTTGGGGAACATTGAAAAGGAGGATGTAAGGGCTTTTGCAAAGGAAAACGGGCTTGTTGTGCATGATAAAACGGATAGCCAGGATTTTTATAAGGGAGATTATGCCGAAATAATTGAGGCTAAAGAAAACAGGGGTAATATACGCCACATAAACGGAAAAGTTCTCGGTACTCATAACGGAATATTTAATTATACTATAGGACAGAGAAAGGGTTTAAAAATAGCCTATGAAAATCCTCTTTATGTAATTAAATTTAATCTTGATAATAATGAAGTAATTGTCGGAGAGAAGGAATACACTTATTCTAATACACTTTTTGCAAAAAATTTGAGCTGGACATTTTATGATGATGTACCGGATATAATTCATGCAAGTGCTAAAATCCGCTCTGCGGGGCAGAAGGCTGAATGTAAAATTTTTATAGAAAACAATGGTGCCCGTGTTGAATTTTTAGAACCCCAAAATGCAATAACAGCAGGGCAGGCGGTTGTTTTTTATGATGGAGATGTTGTTCTTGGCGGCGGCACTATAGATAAGGCTGTTTAAGAGTATTTTGTTTTGCTTTTGCACCTTTCTTATAAGTATTGAAACCAAAAAACAGGGCACTTATTTATGCCCTGTTTTGTTTATTTTGAAGCGATTAATCTTCTAATTCGAGTTCGGATTCGCCTACCGCTACACCGGAGTTTCCTCCGCGGACGGGAGCACTCTCTTCTTCGGCACCGTCATCTCCGCCGCCGGTAACTTCAACCGTATATGGAGGGTCGGCAGGTTGTTCTTTAACTGCAGGCGGTGTAGTCTCTACTTCTTTAACTTCCACAGCAGGTGCGTTTTCTACTTCTTTAACTTCAGCTTTTTCACTTGCTGCCTGTTCTGCAGAGGCTTGTTCCGCAGCAGCAGCTTCACTTGCCGCCTTATCGGCTGCTGCTTTGTCGGCAGCTTCCTGAGCAGCTTGAGCAGCTTTTGCTGCTGCATCGGCATCAGCACTTTGTGCTGCGGTTTCCTGACTTGCTACGCCTGAGTTTCCTCCGCGATTAGGCTTGCCGTTTTCAGCATTTTCATTACTTGTGCTGTCAGAGAACTGGTTGTTGCTGTCCACGCCTACCTTACTGTCATCGCCAAGCTGTCCTGCACCGCCATCTCCGGCTCCGCCGCTACCTGATGAGGCACCGTCGCTCGGGTCGCCAAATTCGCTGCCCATATCGCCTATTTGTACTTTATCATTTCCGCCGTTACCGCCCTGGCTGCCTCCGGAACCATCTGAGCCTGAACCGGATTCTTCTCCGCCGCCTTGACTACCGTCTGAGCCGCCGCTTCCTTCAGTTTCGCCTCCGGAACTGCCGCCTTGTTCAGTGCCGCCCGTACCTCCAGAACCACCGGAGCCACCAGCTCCGCCTGAGCTACCGCCGGAACCACCGGGACCTTGTGGCTGGCCTTTACCTGATGAAGGTCCATCGCCCGGATCCTCCGGAATATCATCGCAACCATCATCTGCATCACTGTCTGCATCGGAATCGCTATCTGAATCCGAGTCACTATCTGAGTCAGAATCACTGTCAGAGTCCGAGTCGCTATCGCTGTCACTGTCGGAGTCTGAATCACTGTCAGAATCGCTGTCACCTGGAACCGGTATAGGATCATTTCCCGGTCTGTTATCACTATCTGAGTCTGAGTCACTGTCGGAGTCTGAATCACTGTCAGAGTCACTATCTGAATCTGAGTCTGAGTCACTATCGCTGTCGCTGTCAGAATCTGAATCGCTATCACTATCTGAGTCACTATCGCTGTCGCTGTCAGAATCTGAATCGCTATCACTATCTGAGT
>CAQTPN010000096.1:3810-6117 GCA_948888345.1 uncultured bacterium
CGCTGTCAGAATCTGAGTCTGAATCACTGTCTGAATCTGAATCACTATCGGAGTCACTGTCGGAATCGGAATCTGAATCTGAATCTGAATCGGAGTCACTATCACTATCTGAGTCGCTGTCAGAATCTGAGTCTGAATCACTATCACTATCTGAATCTGAGTCACTGTCAGAATCTGAATCGCTATCACTATCGCTATCGCTGTCGGAATCTGAGTCACTGTCTGAGTCTGAATCACTGTCAGAATCTGAATCGCTATCACTATCTGAGTCGGAATCTATATCACTGTCGCTATCTGTATCAATGTTTTTATCATGATTTTCATCCGGCGTGCCTGTAGGTTGTTCTTCCTCAGGTGTTTTATCTTCTTTCTTATTTGTAGCAATGGCCTTGCCCATACGGATATATGTAGCGTTAATATTAAATTCTACAGGTTCTCCGTTTTCATCAACAAATTTAATATTGCCGTCTTCGTCATAGAATTCAATTTCTAATGCTTGATCCCAATTAACTGCGCAGTATTTTTCAAGGAAATTATCAATTTCGCCGTTTGCGTATTTATTAACAACGCTGCTAATCATTTTTGCAACATCGGCATCAAAATCAGCCTGAGTTTCGTGTTCTGCAGCATCAATAGCCATCATTTGGGTTTGAACATCTTTTATTACATTTTCATCAACAATATCAAATGCGCCAAACGGTCTAAATTTATCATTAATTACCTGAGGAGCTGCAAAAATATGCAAGTTTGACTGAATAGCATTCATTCTGTGTGCTGTTGCAACATCCTGTGCATTTTGGTCCCAGATATTAAAGTGGTCAATGCCATCTTCATCGGTATACATGAAAGCTTCATTTGTTCTGGTATCCGCATAGCGTTTTAAAACATCATTCAAACAGGTAATATCGTTTGGATTAGATTTTGTTGTATCAATTGTTTTTGGCAAAGTTATCAAATTATCAGCTTCGCCGCCTACGGGGCAAATTGGAGAAATTTGATAAACTTTTGAACCTAATTCATATTTATATTGCGCATCGTCATCATCATAAGCAATATTGTTTACAATGATGTTATCCGGGATATAAATACCTTCAACATTTTTCAGGCTGCGCAATACTGTAACTCTTGTCATATCATCAAGAACGGCTACCTCATCGCCGCCATTAAGCTTGTTAACGCTAACTTCAATTAATTCAGCATTGCGTTCATGGTTTGCAATTTGATGCAGAGCTGATTCATAAGCTAAATTATATTCGTTTTCATCTTCAATATCATTTAAGTGAAGTTTATCGGCTACAGCTTCTTCAAGGTCTCTGTATGTATTGGGGCCTAATTTTCCTATAGTTTGTAAATTAATAACAGTATCTGTTTCATCTGTTGAATACTGTTTCTGTGTAACGATATTTCCAACCTTAGCTTCCTTATCTACATTTGCATAAGGCAAATCAAAGCTTGGTGCAATTACCATCATACCTTTATTTTCATCTAAATAAAGATTAGTATCGGCAATTTCATCGGGAGTAAGTTCATCAATAGAATCAACCTTATTAGCGTTAACAATTATTTCAATAAGCTCGGGGTTGCTTTGTAAATATTCATCAATTGCCTTATGGAATGCTGCTTCACTGCCCGTGTCGGCTTTAGCATCGGTTGAAGCTTTATTAATTCCTGCTTTTTCTAATGTGCCGTCAAAATCATATCCTGCTCTGTCAATTAACTGTCTTAAAGTTGAGCCGATTGCAGTATTGTCTTTATGCCTTTCTGCGGCACTTGAAGATACAATAGTTTGAGTTACCGTATCTTTAGGGAGTGCATTCGGGCTGAAATTAACTGCTTTAAGAGAATTATCATCCATGAAAATGTCATTTATCGTACGATAATCTTCAACCGTATTGGCGGTAGTGCCCATAAAATCATCCAAAAACGGTTCTGATGCGCTGCCTGTTTTTGGCTGCGGCATGGGTGTCGGGGTTGGAGCCGGGCCTGACCCATTGCTATTGGAAACACCGCCTCCAAGAGTTAATGCGGCTGTCAGAGCACCGGCTGCCAAGATACTGCCTCCGCCGGCTGCAGCTTTTTTAGGATTTTCTTTTACCCAGGGTAATATTGATTTAAGTGAATCAAAAAACCCGCCTATTTTTTCTGCGCCCTTGCCGCCAAAACTTACGGTATCATATTGAAGACCTGAATTTAAAGGTCTTGCTGCAAAATAATCTGATTTTTTAGCATTAAGATTGTTTTGTGATATCGAATTTTGTCGATTAATAAACAATTCTGTTTTCATTATATTCTCCCAAATGTATTATT
>CAQTPN010000097.1 GCA_948888345.1 uncultured bacterium
TTGTGGATACCATTTTTGATGATGCCAATACTGATAAACAGGAAAATAAAAATGAGACAAAACCGGAAGAAAAACCTAAAAAAGTTTCAAGAAAAACTAAAAAAACTATGAAAAAACTTGAGGCTGAAGCTAACAGTGAAGGCGCACAGACACCGCCTGATGTGCAGAAAGCGGTTGAAAACACGCCTCAAAATCCTCAAAATACCTCTGATGCTTCTGTGGAAGAAAAACCTAAAAGAAGAGGCAGAAAACCTTCGGCTAAGACGGCTGCAGAAGGCAGTGCAAAGAAAACTTCAAGAACAAAAACCGTTTCTAAGGAAACAAAGGAGTAGCAAATGAAATGCCGCAGTAAATGGCTTTTAATTATCTTTATGGTGCTTTTTGGCTTAAATGTCAGCGTTTTTGCCGAAAATCCGCCAATACCTTCCGAAAGCGATATCCAAACGGAAACAAATATTGACGCTTCAAAGAAAATTCAATTAAAAGCTCCGATTGAGCAGGAATTAACTGAAGAGGAAAGAATAAAAGCGGAGCAAGAGGCAAAAATTAAGGAAGAACTTACCAATGAGCAGAAGCAATTGGGTGAGGCTGCCCCGCTGAAGGTTGAAGACAGCGACTTTGACCCTAATGTTAATGAGGAATTAACAAAAACTGTTATCCCCGATACCGGAAACGAATTAATGAAACTGATTTCTATGTTTGCAAAAGTAATGCTGGGCGTGATAATTGCAACGGGGATTATATATTTTCTCCTCCTTGGAACAAGGAATTTTTTCCATCCGAAACTTCCGGAAAAAGGCGAAGAAGATTTTGATATAAGGGATTTAAATTCTCCAAAAACAATGGATGAGGCCCTAAAGTCCTTTCTTGACAGAACGGGTGAATAAAAGATAAAAGGTAAATATATTTAAAAAGCAGACAAAATGTCTGCTTTTTTGTTATGCAATAAGGGTTTGGGATTGTATCTGCTGTGCTTGAATAAGCTTGATATCAGGCTTTCCCTGTTTTTTGAGGAGCGCGCTTACAATTTTTGGCATCTGGCATACGAAAGAATAGTGTCCTTTATTTATTGAGCATTTTGCGCAATTGCAGCGGATTGAATAACACTCATAAGCTTGAAGTGTCCAGTTTTGAACTATGGAATCGGAAATTTCCCCGTTTGTCTGGGGTAAAAATATTTCACTCTTTTTGAAATTTCCGTAAATCTTAGAATTTTTCAACATAAAACACCTCTAAACACAAACAAAATTAAACCAATAGCCCTTTATATTTTTATTTTAACATTTGTCCCATTCGTTTTTTATCCGTTAAATAGACTAAATATATGATGATAAAATTTTATTTTTTGCTTTTTGCCGTTAAATACTAAGTTATATTTCTTAAACTTTCTTATTTTTTGAATTATTTATGCTAATATAAAGATTAAATTAAGAAACGGTATTATGAATGTGTGAAATGCCTTGAGGGGGTAATGAAAGATAGGATATCTTTGCTTTTAATAATGTGTTTTCTGCTGGCATTTTTGATAATTTTCCAGAATTATTTTGATACCTTCTGGGCGATTGTATTCTTAATCGCTTTTATGTCGCTTTATATGCTTTATATGTATATTGCAATTAAGCACCAGAGAAGGAAGCTGAGAAAAAATCCCACCCCTTTGGAATGCAGCTATAAGCCCTTTATTTCAATTATGATTCCATGCCATAACGAAGAGGATGTTATTGAAGATACGGTTAATAATATTCTTGAAGTGGATTATTCAGATTATGAAATTATTTTAATTGACGACAGGTCTTCTGATAGAACTCCTGAAATTATTAAAAATCTTGAAGAGAAATTTGCAAAAGTTAAAATTTTACTTAGAAAAGAAGGGGATTTTCCCGGTAAATCCGCAGTTTTGAATGATGCTATGAAAATTGCAAAAGGGGAAGCCATTCTTGTATTTGATGCAGATGCTAAAATTCAGAGTGATTTTATTAAAAAGGTATTAATTAAGCTTGAGCCGAAAGATGTTGGCGCAGTTCAGGCCAGAAAAACCATTATTAATGCAAAGCAAAATTTCCTTACCGCATGCCAGTATAATGAATATGTTATGGATACTCATCTTCAAATCGGAAGGGATGCAGTCAGAGGTGCGGTTGAGCTCCGCGGAAACGGTGAAATTATTAAAAGGGAAGCCCTGCTTGATATAAACGGCTGGAATAATGAAACAATAACCGATGACCTTGATATGTCTACAAGGCTTCATATTAAAGGCTGGGATATCAGGTTTGCATCAGATGCCGTTGTTTATGAAGAAGGGGTTATAACGTTTCCTGCGCTTGTAAGGCAGAGAAGAAGGTGGGTTGAAGGTTCTATCAGGCGTTATTTGGAATATGCTCTTGATATATTATTTACAAAAGATATGACATTAAGGGTCGGTTTTGATTTAATTGCCTACATTTCAGAGTTTTTATTGCCGTTTTCTCTTGTGTCGGAAATTACAATTCAGGCTTTTCGCTTTGTAAAAGGATATTCAAATGACATCCTGTCTTCCCTTGTTCTTGTTGCATGTACTGCGGTTTTCTTTGCCTCAGGTTTAATATACAGTCTTAGAAAATACAGTCACTACGGTTTTTTCAGAGCAATTTACGAAGCTCTTATAACGGCTGTTTATGTTGTTACAATCTGGTTTCCGATTGTATTGTTTATTATATTTAAAATCGTATTTACAAGAAAAACCATGGATTGGGGCAAGACGCAGCATGGGGTATCGGATGTTACCCTTAAGGAGGCAGTTTAGATGCCGATGCTTTTTGATATATTTAAATTTTTTCATCATACATCAAAAAGGCCTTTTGATGGTCTGAAAAAAGGTGACAGCTTTCATTTTATAGCTATGGGCGGAGTAGGCCAGAGTGCGCTTGCAAAAATTTTAATAAAACTGGGGTATAATGTTTCAGGTTCCGATATTTCCCGTTCAAAATATTTAAATGAACTTGAAAATCTTGGTGCAAAGGTGTTTGTAGGTCATAGTGCAGACAATGTTCCGAACGATTGTTTTGTTGTCATTTCAACCGCAATAAAAGAGGATAATCCTGAATATATAAAAGCAAAGGAACTTGGGCTTACAATCCTTCACCGTTCTGATTTATTGCTTGCTATTACACGTGAATTTCCATTAACTATTGGTTTTGCGGGAACCCATGGTAAAACAACAACATCCGGCCTTTGCTCGTATCTGCTTGAAAAAATAAATGCAAACCCTGCTTATGCTGTGGGCGGAATAATTCCCGATTTAAATACAAACGCAAATGCCTCAAAAAAATCTCCTCTTTTTGTGGCGGAGCTTGATGAAAGTGACGGCACAATTGTTAAATATTCACCGGAAATTTTTGTTATAAATAATCTTGAAGCTGACCATCCGGATTTTTATAAAAACGGATTTGAAGATGTTCTTAAAACATTTAAAGATATGATAAAAAATCTTCCGGACGGCATTAAGATTATTGCAAATATTGATGATGAAGGAGTTCTTGCTCTGTTAGACGAACTTCAAAATGAGAAATGCCTTAAAAATGCGGTTAAATTCTCTGTTGAAAATAATTCAAAAGAATTTTCTCCGGATATTATTGCAAAAAATTTAAGTTTTAACGAAACAGGTGCTGAATTTGATGTTGTTTATAAGAATGAAAACCTTGGCAGAATTTCAACTTCGCTGAAAGGGATTCATAATGTTTACAATACCCTTGCTGTGTGTGTTTCTTTAATTGAAGCGGGTTATAATTTTAATACATTTGTTCCTTATTTTAAAGGATTTTCAGGCATGGGCCGCAGGTTTCAAACCGTTTTTAAGGATGAAAGCTTTGAAATTATTGATGATTATGCCCATCATCCAAGTGAAATCAAGGCAACGCTAAAAGCGGCATACGAATATAAGGAAAAAACAAAAAAAGACAGAGTTGTGGCGATTTTTCAGCCCCACAGATATTCAAGATTAAAATCCTTATGGAATGAATTTCTTGACAGCTTCGAAAACTGCGATGTTTTAATTGCGGCAGATGCCTATTCTGCCGGAGATGAATTTGACCCTGAATTTAATTCAAAAAACTTTATAGAAAAATTTAAAGAAAAATACCCTTCAAAGCCCGCATTTTATATTGAGGGGAAAATAATTGATATTATACCTGCGGTTAAAGAAAAAATTTCCTGCAATCAGGAAAATTTAAGTGATATCATTTTAACTCTCGGTGCCGGTGATATTACAAAACTCGGCGCAAAGCTTGGGGAAGAATTAGTAAAGGAAAAAGGGAAGGAAAATTTATGAAAGAAATTGAACACAGAATAAATTATGACCTGAAAGCCTTTAATACTTTGCGCATTTCATCAATTGCAGATGATATTTATCTTCCAAAAACCATGGATGAAATTAAGCTTTTGCTTGCAAATCTTGATAATCCAGTAATAGTTGGGTGCGGTTCAAATATTTTATTTTCTTCATCAGGTGTAAAAAGGCCTGTAATTGTAACAAAGCATCTTGATAAAGTTACGGTTAATCCTCCTGTAATTGAAGCACAGGCAGGTGTTTCTACTGTTAAATTATCAAATATGGCTTTTGAATTAAGACTCACGGGGTTTGAATTTTTATCGGGTCTGCCGGCAACTCTTGGCGGTGCCGTTGCAATGAATGCCGGTGCTAATGCTCAGGCAATTTCTGATTATTTTATCTGTGCAACTCTTTATGATACAAAAGAGGATAAAATTATTGAATTAAACAGGGAAGAAATGGAATTTTCCTATAGAACCTCCCTTTTAAAGAAGAATCCGGGACGTTACGTTTTGCTTTCTGCTAAATTTGAACTTATGGAAGCTGATAGCTATGTTGCAATTAAACAAATGATGGATGATATTGTAGAAAAGCGTAAAAAAACCCAGCCGGGCCTAAAAGAGCCAAATATAGGCTGTGCGTTTAAAAATCCTGTAAATAAAGACGGGCAGACTGTTTCAGCCGGAAAATTAATTGATGAAGTCGGATTAAAAGGCCATCTTGAGGGCGGAGCTATGGTTTATTTTAACCATGCCAATTTTATAATTAACTTTAATGAAGCAACAAGCATGGATTATATTAATCTTATGCGCGAAATGCAAAGACTTGTTTTTGATAGATTTGACATCATGCTTGAACCTGAAGTTATTTATATAGGTTCTGATAAGAAGGAAACGGAATTATGGAATACACTGATAAATGCCAAAAACAATTAATTAATAAAAATGCAAAAATTGCCGTACTGTGCGGGGGAATGTCAAATGAGAGGGAAATTTCTCTTCGAAGCGGTGTAAATGTTTTAAACGCGCTAAAAAATCTTGGATACCATAACTGTGAAATTGTGGATGTAGATAGAAATATTGCGCAAACCCTGAAAGATGGTGCTTATGAATATGCATATAACACTCTGCACGGTAAATATGGTGAAGATGGTTGTATTCAGGGTGTTCTGGAGATTTTAGGAATTAAATATACGGGCTGCAAAGTAAAATCCAGCGCAATTTGTATGGATAAAGAGATGACAAAAAATATCCTGGATAAGGCCGGGCTTAATATTATAAAATCTGTCTGTATCAGGTATTGTGAAAATCTTGATATTGAAAAAGCGGTAAGCGGGCTGAATTTTCCTATTATGGTAAAACCTTCCGCGGAAGGTTCAAGTATCGGAATGAGCAAAGTTGATAACATTGAAGAGCTTAAAGAAGCACTAAAGGTTGCTCAAAAATCCGATAAAAAAATTCTGCTTGAAGAGTATTTGCAGGGAAAAAGTATAACGGTAGGTGTTTTAGAAGATGTTGCCGAAAATAAAATTTTTGCAACACCGATTTTAGAATTTAAAACAAAAACTCTCTGGTATGATTTTGAGGCAAAATATACAGAAGGTTTGACGGAATTTATTCTTCCTGCAAAAATTGATGAGAAACTCACAAAAGAAATTCAAAAAATGGCTGTTGATGCACACAAAGCTTGTGATTGTACCGGTGTTTCAAGGGTTGATTTTTTGATTTATAATGATGTTCCGTACGTTTTAGAAATTAACACGAACCCCGGCATGACCGATTTATCGGACCTTCC
>CAQTPN010000098.1:0-1701 GCA_948888345.1 uncultured bacterium
GGAGCATTTAATGGAATTTGAGGAATTAAAGCAAAAATATGAAATGGTTATAGGGCTTGAAGTGCATGCCCAGTTAAAAACCAGAACAAAAATATTTGCACCGGACGGGGCAGAGTTCGGCCATGAACCAAACAGTCAGACTTCCCCTATTACTCTCGGTATGCCCGGAGTTTTGCCTGTTTTAAATAAGGCTGTTGTTGATATGGCAATTTTAACCGGACTTGCTTTAAATTGTGAAATTCCTGCAAGATGTAAATTTGACAGAAAACAATATTTTTACCCCGATTTGCCGAAGGGATATCAAATTTCTCAATACGATGAACCTATTTGCGGCAAAGGAAGCATAAAAATTTCAAATAAAACAATCGGCATTACCCGTGCACATTTAGAAGAAGATGCGGGTAAATTAGTCCATGCCGGTGCTGCGGGAATTTACGGTTCATCTTATTCACTTGTGGATTTAAACCGTGCAGGCACACCGCTGCTTGAAATTGTATCCGAGCCCGATATGAGGACATCGGATGAAGCCAGAGAATATATGGAAGAATTAAGAAATATTCTAAGATACATCGGTGTTTGCGACGGCAACCTTGAAGAAGGGTCCATGAGGTGTGATGCCAATATTTCTATCCGCCCTAAAGGACAAAAGGAATTCGGTACGAGGGCCGAAATTAAGAATGTAAACAGCTTTAGGGCACTTCAAAGGGCAATTGAATATGAATTTGAACGCCAGATTGAACTTGTGGAACAAGGAGAGGAAGTTGTTCAAGAGACAAGGCTATGGGATGATGCCAAGGGTATAACTTCATCTATGAGGGGAAAAGAAGATGCGCATGACTACAGATATTTCCCTGAACCTGATTTGATGCCTTTAGAAATAAGCAGAGAGTGGGTAGAACGTGTCAGAAAAACCATGCCTGAGCTGCCTGCTCAAAAATTGCAGAGATATATTGATTCAGGGCTATCCGAATATGATGCATCCGTTCTTGTAAATCAGTTAGAGATGGCATTATTCTTTGATAAAGTTACAGCGGAAGGGGTTAATCCAAAAACCGCTTCTAACTTCATTATGGGTGAGATTGCCGCATTTTTGAAAGAAGAAAAGATTTCAATTGAAGCTTCAAAATTATCGGTTGAAAATTTTGTTAAATTATTAAAGCTTCTTGAAAAAGGCACAATTTCAAATAATATTGCAAAATCTCTCGTTATTGATATTTTAAAAACAGGAGAAGATGCCGATAAACTGGTTGAAAAGAAAGGCTTGAGCGTTCTTTCCAATCCTGATGAAATACTTCCTATAGTTCAAAAGGTTGTTGCAGGTAATCCCGAACAGGTTGCGGCATACAAAGGCGGAAGGGATAAGCTTTTTGGCTTCTTTGTAGGTCAGGTTATGAAAGAAACTAAGGGCAGAGCTAATCCACAGCTTTTGAATGAGCTTTTAAAGAAAGAGTTGGAAAAATAATATTTTTCTGATATTCTTATAGATGCTGAAACAAGTTCAGCATGACGGCTTTTATTTCCATGGACTTGTTTTGTGTATAATTTTGATAATTTAATATGCCGATGTGATGCAAGTATTGTGTAAGCAATGCGCTTAATATATGGCAGACCGATTTCATCACATTTGTTGCAGAAATTAATTGAAACTTTGATAATTTAATATGCCGATGTGATGAAATTGGTAGACGTGCCAGACTCAAA
>CAQTPN010000098.1:1711-6028 GCA_948888345.1 uncultured bacterium
ATCTGGTGTGGTTCACGCCACGTGCCGGTTCGAGTCCGGCCATCGGCATTTAAAATAAAAAGAAGTGCTGGTTCTTTCCTCTCACAAAGCGTGATATTTAGTCACCCAATACTTTAGCAGAGTGGCCATCGGCATTTAAAACATTTATGAAACGCGCTATTTTATTTTTAATCTTTAACAGACTTGATACTGCAAAAAGGGTTTTTGAACAAATCAAAAAAGCAAAGCCGGAAAGGCTTTATATAGCTTCTGACGGCCCCAGGGAAGAAAAAGAGGGTGAAAAAGAAGCGGTTGATTCCGTTAGAAAATTTGTATCCGATAATGTTGATTGGCCATGTTCTGTTAAAACTAAATTTAATGATGAAAATTTGGGCTGCGCAAGAGCTGTGAGCAGTGCCTTAAACTGGTTTTTTGACAATGAAGATGACGGTATAATTTTAGAAGATGATTGCGTTCCTGCTCAATCATTTTTTAAATATTGCGAAAATCTGCTCGATTATTATAAAGAAGATAAAAATATCTGGCATATTTCTGGATATAATTATTTAAAATTACCCTTTTTAAGGGAGTCTTATTATTTTTCTTCCGTGCCGCATGTATGGGGCTGGGCATGCTGGAAGGACAGATGGAAAAAATTTGAATTTGATGTATCCTGTTATGATGAAAATAATATAAAAAGCCTTACTAAAAATAAGAATTTTCAAAATTACTGGCTCTCTGTTTTGAATGATGTAAAATGTAAAAATGTTGATTCCTGGGCTTACAGATGGTTTTTTACAATTCTTAAAAACAATGGAATTACTGTTGTTCCAAAATTAAATATGGTAGAAAATATCGGCTCGGCAGGTGCACATTTTAATGGTGAAAATCCGCTTCTTTTTACAAAAACTTTTGAAACAGATAAAATAATCCACCCTAAAAAGATTGAAGTTAAAAAACATATTATGGACAGAATGTTCAGAGAGTGGTTTCTTATTGATGATGAATTTGTTTTAAAAAGAAAAATCAGGCTTTTTATAATAAAGGGAGAATGGAAAAAATGGTTTCAAATAAAGTAATTCCTATATTTATGTCATCTGATGACAATTATGCTCCCTATCTTTGTGTTTCTATGTATTCTATATTACAAAATACGGAAAGTTTCATTGAATTCTATATTTTAGATGGCGGCATAGCAGCAAAAAACCGCGCAAAGCTTGAAAAATCACTTAAAAAATTTCAAAATAAAAAAATTATATTTTTGGATATGAAAAAATTTAATCTTGAAAATTTTCCGGATTTAAGGCATTATTCCGTGAATACTTTTTCAAGATATTTTATTCCAAAAATTTGCCCTAATTTGTCTAAGGTGATATACCTTGATGTTGATACAATTATAACCGGTGATATTTCTGCTCTTTTTGAAGAAAGCCTTGATAATTATCCTATTGCTGCGGTTCCTGAAAGTTTTCACAAACTTAACGGAAGATATTTAAAAGAAAATATTTACCTTAAATATAATAATCCGGATAATTATTTCAATGCGGGTGTTTTAATTATTGATGTTCAAAAACTTGCAGAAAATAACTACAGTGAAATTTTAATAGAAAAAACAATAGAATATGCTGATAAATTAAGTTGTGCCGACCAGGATATTTTTAATATAGTTTTTGAAAGCAATTACAAAAAACTTAATTACAAATACAACTATATACCTGATTTTGATAATCTTTATAAGGTGATAGAGCCTGACTGCAGCCTTGATGAAAATCATCTTATAATTCATTTTGCATCAAATAAGCCCTGGAAAACCTTTACGGTTCCTTTTTCAGACAGTTTTTATTTAATAGCAGCCAAAACTCTGTTTTCTTTTCAAATACAATCTCGTCTTTTAAAAGAGCAGATATATCATGCCTTTCGTATACACAGATGTTTTCTGTTCAGGAATATTAAGTTTTTCTTGATGAGGTTATTTTTTAGCAAGGCAGAGCGAAATAAATAAGCCTATTCCCATTAGTGCGGGGTAAAAAAGACCCTTCATTATTGAAAAAGAGCTTATTGAAATTGAGGCGGCAAGGCTTGTTGCAATCAGTATTTGTGCTCCGTAAGGGATTATTCCCTGCACAAAGCAAGATGTAGTATCCAAAAGGCTTGCAGTTCTTTTCGGGTCTACGTTGTATTTATTTGATAATTCTTTTGCAATTGGCCCTGCAGTTATAATTGCTACAGTATTATTTGCAGTGAAAAGATTAATTATGCCGACAAGGAAGGTTATTCCAAATTCGCAGGATTTTTTATTTTTTATTAAATGCTGGGTTTTATTAATAATGTAACTTATTCCGCCGTTGTAGCGCACCATACAGAGCATACCTCCTGCAAGAAGTGCCACTATAAGTGTATTTGCCATACTTGTTGTGCCGTCACCCATAAAACTGAAAGCACCCCATATATCAAATAAGCCAAAAGCTATACCGATTATGGTATTTAAGATAGTTCCAGCAAGCAAAAGAAACATAACATTTATTCCCGCAACTCCGAGTATTAAAAGCAAAATATATGGTATAACTTTAATATACGCCTGTATATCAGGAGGATTTACGGCGTTTGAAACAGTATTTGTTGTAAAAACAGGAAGCATATACAACAAAACACACAAAAACGCAGGCAGAATAACAATTTTCAGGTTGCATATCATCTTATCCCGCATTTCTACATTTTGAGTTCTTGTTGAAGCTATTGTGGTGTCGGATATTAAAGATAAATTATCTCCAAACATTGCCCCGCCTATTGTTGCACCTATTACAACAGCCGGATTTAACCCCATGGATTGAGAAAGTGCAACGGCAATAGGGACAACAGCTGCTATTGTACCGCATGAGGTGCCGACCGCAAGAGAAATCAGTGCAGATACCACAAAAAGCCCTGATATTATAAACTGTGAAGGTATAAAATATTTTGAAATCTCAACTGCGGCATCCACTCCCCCCATTGCTTGAGCACTTGCAGTAAAAGCACCTGCCAGGATAAAAACAAGACACATTATCATGATATCTTTATTCCCCATGCCAAGGGCAAAAATTTCAATTTTTTTACCGAGTTTTTCTTTGTGGTTTAAAATCAAAGCAGCCGCAGAGGATATTATAAAAGCTACCGTCATTGGTACTTTTGAAAAATCTCTTGTTAAAATTGAAAAACCAAAATAAAAAATTACAAATACAACAAAGGGGATAAGCGCCTTAATGCTTGCTTCTCTCCAGGGTTTTGTTTCGCTGCTGCCGGCTGTGTGCATAAAATAGTGTCCTGTTTAATTAATAAAATGATTATACACTAAATTTCCACATATTGTAGCAAAATTTGCATAAAACAAAATTTATAAAAAATTATACAGAGGGGTAATTAAATTTTTTATTCAGAAATTTAAAATGTAGATTATGAATACTGAATCTACTGTTGATAAGCTATTATGCTCACTGGGTTTTAGTCCTGAGTTATCGGAAGATAACTGGACAAAAGAACATACATACCATGGAATCGGCGGACACTGTTTTAAAAAATGGGTGGCAAGAATTCTTCCTTCCGAATTATTGAACCGTACCGTTAAAGATGCTGTCAATTCAATTGTAACACTTTGTGAGTGTCATACGTTTTATAAAAATTTTCCTGACCCTGTAATTTCGCCGGATTACGGACACCACTGGGGAAGGAGTGCAAATTATATAGAAATAAACAATAGGGCGATTGCTGAGATGGAAGGAAATATCTGTAAAAACGGAATTTTATCCTCAATAAAACTTCTTCCTGCAATTTTTCCTTCGGCAAAAAGCTGGGCAAACTGTGTTATTTTGTCTCAAATTTTTCCAAATATCTATGGCGATGGCTTAAATAAGCCTCCTTGTGAAGAGAATTCAATTTACGGGATGAAACTTGGAGGCGGATACAGTAAAAATATTATCTGCAGAGAAATTCAGGATAAAATTTCACCCGAAGAACAATTTAAAGCATTTAATGATTTGGCGCACTTTCGCGGATTAAAAACCGGTTTTCGGGTTGCAATTTCGGAAGGCCAGATGAAGGTAGCAACCGGTGAAGACAGTGATATTCCATTTAATTGGGATAATTATGAACATCAGGAGCTTTTTATAGATGAGTGCGTTAAGCTTATGAAACTGGGCTTTGAAGCTATGTTTATTGATTCAGCCAAACATATAGGCGGGCTTGATTGTATTAATTACACAGGGGTCGGCAGACTGCCGAACTATGGCCAGATGCAGTACATTTTAAATGAAATTCGCTCAAGAAGCGGGTCTTTTACAATAAGTTTTGTAGGTGAAAAAAGCA
>CAQTPN010000099.1 GCA_948888345.1 uncultured bacterium
GAGAGAAGATGTTGAAAATTATGAAGTAACAAAAGAAGAATTAATGGCAAATGCGCCTGATATTGAAGGTGATTTCTTTAAAGTGCCGAAAATTAATTAATTTTTCATATTAGGTTTGAAACAAGGGGAAGAAAGTAAGTATGACAAAGTATATTTTTATTACAGGCGGTGTTGTAAGCTCGCTTGGCAAAGGTATTGTAGCAGCAAGCCTTGGCAGATTATTGAGAGCAAGAGGTTTTTCTGTTACCATTCAAAAGTTCGACCCCTATATAAATGTTGACCCCGGTACTATGAGCCCGTTTCAGCATGGCGAAGTTTTTGTTACTGATGACGGTGCTGAAACCGACCTTGATTTAGGCCACTATGAAAGGTTTACAAATACATCCCTGCACCAGATAAATAATGTAACTTCAGGAAGTGTTTATCAAACCGTTATAAATAAAGAACGTCAGGGTGAGTACCTTGGTGCTACGGTGCAGACTATTCCTCATATCACAAATGAAATTAAATCAAGGATACAAGGGTGTGCCAAAAAATTTAACCCTGATTTTCTGATTGCGGAAATCGGCGGAACTATTGGTGACATTGAGAGCCTGCCTTTTATTGAAGCAATAAGACAATTCAGAGCCGAAGAAGGAGTCGGAAATTCTCTTTCAATCCATGTTACCCTTCTTCCTTACCTTCCTACATCAGGTGAGCTTAAGACAAAACCATCCCAGCACAGTGTTTATACATTAAGAAGTTACGGTATCCAGCCTGAAATACTTGTTTGCAGAACCCAGATGGAAATTCCAAAAGGCGAAAGGGATAAAATAGCACTCTTCTGTTCCGTTCAAAAAGATTGTGTTATTGAATGCAAAGATATGGATTCGATTTATGAGGTGCCGCTTGCACTTGAAGAACAGAATATGGCCGGTGTTGTATTAAAGCAGCTTCAAATGCACGATAAAAAGCCCGATATTTCAAATTGGGAAAAGCTTGTATATAGAATTAAACACCCTAAGGATACATTAAAAGTAGCCGTAGCGGGTAAATATACGGATTTAAATGATGCCTATATTTCTGTTGTTGAATCTCTAAAACATGCTGCACTTTCCCACGAATGCAAAGTTGAAATTAAATGGCTTGCTTCAGAAAAATGTTTAAATATGGATGATGCCCATGAAATGCTTAAAGATGTCGATGCTCTTGTTGTCCCCGGCGGATTTGGCGTGCGCGGCATTGAAGGAAAGTTAAATGTTATAAGATATGCAAGAGAAAACAATTTGCCGTTCTTAGGTTTATGTCTCGGTATGCAGTGTGCCGTTATTGAATATGCAAGAAATGTTTTAGGCCTTGAGGGTGCAAACAGTACTGAATTTGCAGAAGGTACAAAATATCCTGTAATTGATTTAATGATAGAACAAAAAGATGTTGCAGGATACGGCGGTACTATGCGATTGGGTGCTTTTCCCTGTCATCTTAAATCAGGTTCCAAGGCCCAGAAGGCTTATGGAACAAATATTGTATCAGAGCGTCACCGTCACAGATACGAAGTAAATAATGAGTTTAAAAAACAAATTGAAGATGCAGGTCTTGTATTTTCGGGTACTTCGCCGGACGGGCTTCTGGCTGAAATGGTTGAATATCCTAAAAACGATTGGTTTGTGGCTTCCCAATTCCATCCCGAGTTTAAATCAAGGCCGGAAGAACCGCACCCGTTATTTGTGGGCTTAATTACCGCCGCTGTTAAATTAAAGGCAAGAAAAACAAGAGTTTAACATTATCGGACCAGCCTTAAATATCCAAGGATTGTTATATCCAGATTTGAATAAATGATGCCGAGCAAATCCTGCCTGATGTTTACGGTTCTGGCGTAGACTACAGCCGGTGTGTCCCAGCTGTCCTCATATGGTTTTGCTTTGATATCGGCTACCCGCGTATTTCCTTGCAGTAATGTTATCGTGTAATGTTCACCGTCTTTTTTGTATTCTGCCTGATAATGGCCTGCTTCAAGAATATTTCCCTCCGCATCATAAAAATTTGCCCCTATAGTAATTGTAGGTTTGCTTTGAGGCACATCCTTCAGTCTTGAAGGCTGATTATTTGTATTTTCATATTTTTTCTTAAAATCATTATCAAAAGCCGGATTATTTTTATTGAAAAACTTTCTTATGTTATAAAAAAAACCGCGCGGCTCTTTATTTTCATATTGTTTCATAACTTCTTCAAACTGCTTATTGGTTGTCGGGTTGGGGTTTGAAAAAGCGTTATTAATAAAATCGTAGTCTAAATCCATCATATCATCATCAGCAAATGAAACGCCGGTTAAAAATAAAAATGCCAATATTAAAAAAAACTTTCTCATAATCAATATGATAATGTTTTTATTTTATTTTGCAATTCTTTTTATTACGGTCTATGAAATTTTCTCTTTAAAAAATCGCCTGCCGCATGAAATTTATCTGAAATAAAACCGCCCGCACCTTTTGTGCCATTTGAAATACCATTTCTTATTTTAGAGAAAAACTCTTTTGGACCTCCTGTAGGTGTTGTTTTTGGAAGCGGCGGTGCTGTTGCAATTTTTTTCTTTCCCCATACAAGTGCTGCACCCCCTGCAACAAAGGCACCAATGGTTAGCACGCCTTTTATGATTAAATTTAAACTAAATTTATTTTTTACCTTTTCGCCGTTTGTGTACATGTTTTCAGGTTTTTTTGCAAAATAATCAAGCCCGCCTCCTCTAACAGCAGGGCTTAAGCCGTTTAGATTGCTTTTTCTGTCCATGATAAAAGCATAAGGGTCGTATCCTAAAATTGGTGCTGTTCTTTCGATTGAATTCGGTAACATAATAATTCCTTATGCTTTCTTCCTATCTTTATAAAAACAAAAATATTTCAATAATTGCCTTTTTATTTAATTTTTCATAAAATTTTTATATGGAAATAATAAAAAATATATTTTTAAAGCTCAAATGTGAATTTTTGAAGGATGCGTACCCTCTTATTTTATCAATCTTATTTTTTTTATTTCTGTTTTTATACTGGGGCAGGTTTGGAAATCCTATAATTGATTGCGGCAGAGAAGCCTATATTCCTTATGCTATGGCAGATTTGGGGAAAGTTTTATTTAAAGATATCATTTGTATCTACGGGCCTGTTCCATATTATTTAAATGCTTTATTTGTAAAGTTTTTCGGGGCAAGCCTAAATACATTTTATTTGATTGGGGGATTTCTTTCTTATATTTTTCTTGTTGGAATTTATTCTCTTGCAAAACGCTTTATTAATGCACATTCTGCATTTATTTACTCTATGATAATTTTATTTGTCTGTATTTTAAACCCCTCTATCTCGAATTTTATTTTTCCATATTCTTATGCAATAGTTTATGCTCTTATATTTGCCTTATTTCACCTTATTTTCATGTTTAAATATGTTGATATTTTGGTTCTAAAAAGTGTTTCCGATGTGAAATATCTTTGTATCTCGGCAGTTTTTCTTGCCTTATGCCTATTGTCAAAACTTGATTTTTTGCCTTGCATTCTGCCTTTTTTAATCATTCTTTTTAAATATCGAAAAACTTTAAATTTAAAAGATTTTATCAAAATTTCTCTTTGTTTTTTAATCCCGTTTTTAATTATTTTAATAATATTTTTTGTGCAGAATGTTTCTTTACAAAATTTAATCTTTAATTTTAAAATGATATCCAATATGGCTCATTCCCCTTCTCTAAACTATTTTTATACTGTTTGTACAGGATATTTCTTTGATTTTAAAAAAACATTTATGTTTGTTCCGCAGTTTTTATTTATAACTCTTATTTTTCTCATAACCGGTGCTGCAGGTTTTTTTGCAGGAAGAATTAAAAACAGGCCCCTCTGTATTGCCCTCATTTCTTTTGTTGTCCTTGTCAATGTAGTGTTATTTTTGGGTTTTAGCCTTACAAGATATATCTTTGTTTATATACCCTTGCTTATAGTTCTTTTTCTTGCCGTTAAAGGCTTTATATTCGCTGTAAAGAAAATTAAAAATCTTTCGCTTGCTGTTTTCGATACTGATATCCTGATTTATTTATTTATAGTGTTTTCAATCTTGTTTTCTCTAAAGACTATTTTCGGTCTTTTCCACGAGCTTTACGGTGTTTATTATTTACCGTTCATTTTACTCTCTTTTATTGTAATTATTTTTCAAATTTGCACAAGCAGCTTTAAACAGGTTATAAATAAAGCTTTGACACCGGTTTTTATCTCTGTTATTCTTTTGTTTGCTTTTCAGAATTGTCTTATATTTCTTGGTGTTAAAAATGTTCCTGTAAAGGCAAAGAAAGACATATTATATTCTGAAGCCGGATATGCGGAAAATATCAATGAGGCCGTAGATTTTCTTGAAAAAAAACTCAAAAGCGGTGATACCGTTCTTTCTCTTCCCGAGGGTCTTATTTTTAACTTTATACTTAAAAATGAATACAAATTTTTTAATACAAGTTTTACCCCGCTTGATTTTGATGCTTATGGTGAAGATTATCTTATACGGAATTTATTAGCCAATGAGCCCAAATATATAATAATGTATTTAAGAAGCTATGAAGATTACGGAAAGGGTTATTTGTGCGAAGATTTCGGGCAAGAATTCTGCAAAGTTATTAAAGAAAATTATACGGATGATATCTTGCATGATAAAAATACCCCTCCTCCTCTTGAGCCCTATGTTGTAAGGATTTTTGAAAGGAAAAATGATGACTAAAGTTGCCATAATTCACCATGGCTGTGCTAAAAACCTTGTAGATACCGAACTTATGCTTGGTGCCTTGCAGCAAAAAGGGTATAAAATTACACTTGATTACCTTGAAGCTGATGTTGATTATGTTATTGTAAATACCTGTTCATTTATATTTGATGCGGAAAAGGAGAGTGTTTCAAGTATTTTTGATATTATTTCTGCCGGTAAAAAGGTTATAATTACGGGCTGTCTGCCGCAAAAATACGGGGAGGAGCTAAGAACTCTTATACCTGAAGCAATCGGTTTTATCGGCACATCAGATGTTGATAAAATTGTTGAATTAATAGAAAATTATGAAAATAAAAAAGAAACCTTTCTTGTATCAAAAAATCCAATCTGTAAATATCCTGAAAATATTGACAGGGTGCATATTACTGTAGGTTCAAGTGCTTATATAAAAATTGCGGAAGGGTGTAATTATTCCTGTGGGTACTGTGTTATTCCAAAATTGCGCGGCCCTTATGTTTCCCGCCCGATGGAAAGTATTGTTGAAGAGGCTAAAATTCTTGCAAATAAAGGTGTTTCTGAAATTATCCTTATAGCGCAGGATACATCAGGATATGGCATTGATTTATACAAAAAACCAATGCTTTCCAAGCTTTTAGCAGAATTAAATAAAATTGAAAACCTGAACTGGATAAGGGTTTTATACACTTATCCGACAAATTTTAACGGTGAATTAATTGAAGCTATCTCAAAACTTGATAAAGTTGTGAAATATGTCGATATACCGCTCCAACACTCTCATCCTGAAATTTTAATCGCAATGCGCCGTCCGCCGCTTAATGGAATTGAATTTATTAATACGCTCAGAGAAAAAATAAAGGATGTTTGTATTAGAACCACACTGATTGTAGGCTATCCAACGGAAACCGAAGAACATTTTAATCATCTCTATAATTTTGTAAAAGAGGCAAAATTTGATAGGCTTGGCGTATTTGAATTTTCAAAGGAAAAAGGCACTTACGCCTGCAATTTAAAACCTCAGGTTCCATCAAAAATTAAAAAGTCCCGAAAAAATAAAATTTTAGAGCTGCAAAAAGATATTTCTAATTCAATAAATAAAAACTTTGTCGGCACTTCCATTTCTTGCATTGTGGAGCAAATAAGAGAAGATAATCTTGTTGTTTTAAGAAGCTATAAAGATGCTCCGGATGTAGACGGGCTTGTGTATGCTAAAACCGATAAGGTTCTTGTCCCCGGGGATATCTGGGATGTTAAAATAACTGATTTTTCTGATTATGATTTATTTG
>CAQTPN010000100.1 GCA_948888345.1 uncultured bacterium
CCTTATCAACCATCCTAAAATTAAGGCTGCATATGCAAGTGCATCTGCTCAAAGGGCGGCAAAAAATGTTACTCTTTCAAATTACAGTCCGAGGGTGGACATTAATGCCGGTATTTCAAGAATTAAGCCGGACAGCACCGGTCTTGGCGGAATGAAAATTGATTCCTATACAAAATATTTGCTTGGAACTATCGGTGTATCTCAGCTGGTTTATGATTTTGGCGTAACTCAGAACCAGTATACTATTGATAAAATTGCATGGCAGAGTGCTAAAGTTAATATTGAAGCGGTTGTAAACGATATTATATGTTCCGTAAAGGATGGCTACTACAATCTTCTGTTTGCGATTGCAAAAAAACAGGTGGCGATGGACACCGTTGAGCAGTATACACAGATGTACAATCAGGCTCATGCTTTCTATGAGGTGGGTACCAAGCCTAAAGTTGATGTAACTATTGCTGCTGCCAACCTTGCAGATGCGCAGTCAAAGTTAATTGAGGCTACAAATAATGTTGATATAGCTGTATCCAGACTTAATAATGCCATGGGGCTTCCTTTTGTTCCTGCCTATGTGATTGATACATCTATTCCATACCAGAATGTTAATCTTTCCATGAAGGAAGCTGTTGAAATTGCTAATTCAAACAGGCCTGATTTGAAAATTAATATGATGAATATAGAACAGGCCAATCAGTATGTAAAATTGGCAAAGAAAACATATTTTCCTAAATTGGAATTTCAAGGAAACCTTTCTATGGGAGGAAGGGATGATTTTACCGATAAAAGCTGGTATGATTTAGGCGGATATTTAACTTTTCCTGTTATAAATCCTATTTCAATCAGAAACCAAATTGTGCAGGCAAAAGCACTTTATGAAGAACAGAAATATACCGCAAAATCAAATGTGAACGATGTTTATTATGAAATACAGCAGGCCTATGTAAGCTTGATGGATGCAAAAGAAAGAATTCCATCCACAAAATTAACCGTTAAAGAAGCGAAAGAAAGCTATGAGCTTTCTCAAGGCAGATATAGAGTCGGGGTTTGTGATGCAATTGAGCTTCGTGATGCACAGGTTCAGTATGCCAATGCAAAATTAGCTTATATTTCAAATTTATATGAATACAATAGCGCAAAAGCAAGACTTGAACGTGCCATCGGCCAAACATTAAAACCTGTTGAAAACGCCGAACAAATTGAAATTTAAAATCAGCAAATATTTTCCTTTTTGTGCCTTATAAAAATACAAAAATGAGGCACAAGTTAAGGAATGTTTGTTAACAGAATTCAAAATACAGAACCTGTTTTATTTAAAGGAAATTCAAAACATAATACATATCATCATCTGAAAAAGAGTCTTTATGATACAGAGGTTTTGCTTTCCGATATGTCGAATTTAAAGGAAAATGAAAGGTATATTGGCGCTTTGCCTGTTGAATGGACGAAGAGTTTAAAAAAGGATGAAATCGGGGAAAAGACAAAACAGGTTTATGAAATACTTTCTGATTTTGCCGATTCTGCTTCAAATATAAAAACATCCATGGTTTTACATCCTTTGGATGATGGCGATGATAAATATAAAAAGCTGCATGGTAAATATAAGGACTATATTCTTGAGCCTAAAGATGTTTGGCTGGATGAATTTATGTATCTTGAAGAAAATTTAAGCAGGATTTTAGATAAAGATTGTGAAGTAAGCTATCTTTCGTCCGGAAGTTACGGTCTTGTATTTAAAATTGAAATGGGAGATAAAACTTGCGCTCTAAAAACCTATTCAAGTGATGGATATTCTAAAAGTGCTGATATAACAGGACATGGAGCAGTATCTGAAATTGCAAATGCAGTTTATTTAAATAAAACCCTGAAACCTTCGCAGTGTTCAAAATTTTATTGTGCAAAAATTCCTGCCGAATATGAAAAAGACGGTTTTTTGCTTACAAATTTTGAAGACGGCTTAAAAGACGGAACACTTGCAAGCAGGCAGAGGATGGAATGGTTCATGCAGGATAGGCCCTATTGGGGAAGAATAACATTTTATGATGCCCATGATGATAATTTTTCAAACGGTAAGCTTATAGATTACGGGGCCGTAGGGTATACCTTTAAAGACAGGGAGGCTTTGAAGCTCGCAAAAGAGCTTTTTCCGTTAATTATGAAAGGGGAAGAGGATAAAATAACAGAATTTAAAGAAAAATATAAAGATTCGCCGGGGTTTGATGAATGTATGATAAAGGCGGGATATTTCGGCGGAGAAATTTATTCAAGGAGGCCTGCTTATTTTGCGGAACACTGTATTGAATATAAAATTACACCTCAAATGCTCAGAGGATTTGAGGCTCTAGGGATAGATTACAGTAAAATTAAAGAGAGTAATTTTGCTTTGATTAAAGATAATGAACTAAGAGAGAAGCTTGAAGAGTTATTTTAGCTTTTTAAATTTGTCCTGTGCGGTAATATATAGTGCGGGATTTTTTAATGATTCCTTTTTTCTATAATTTTATAGTTTTAAAAAAGGAGGATATATGAGTTTTAACCCGTTAAAAGAAAAAGGGATATCAGTTGAAAAACAGCTTAGAAGCTGGCATGATATTGCAAAAAGACCTTACAATAAGGCTTTTGTGGATTGCTATTCCAGATGCAGACAGATTTTAATGAACGGTATCGAGGTTGAAGCGTGGAATTTTAAGCATTGCCTTTCAAGAATGCTTGATGATGTTGAAACAAATAAAATTATTGCACAAACAAGAAGGATTGAAGATACGCATCAAACAACAGTAAATTGGCTTATTCCGGCATGCCAGAGTGTTTTGGAGAGTACTCTTGCCTATGAACAGGTAGCGGTAGATTTAACTGCGCATTTAGCACAAAATGAGCCCGATGAATATGTTAAAGAAACATTTAATTTTGGACTTTTAGAGGATTTTGACCATCTTTACCGCTACAGCCAGTGGTATTATATGACTGAAGGAGAATTACCCGATAATATTCTTCAAGGGCAGACTGATGTATTCCCCGGACGTCCGACACAGCAGCACCATAACCCTAATAATATCAGGCTCAGAAAGCCTTATAACAAGCAGACCGCTTCTCCCCAAACAAAGGCTAACATTATGACCCTTGTTGCAGGTGAACAGCAGACACATAATTTTTACGCTGAACATGGATTTATGTACGGAAATGATGTTTTAAGACGCACTTATGCTGAAATTAAAGACGTTGAAGAAGAACATGTTTCAATGTATGAAACTCTGATTGACCCTACTGAAAGCATCTGGGAAAAACTTGTACTTCATGAATATTGCGAAATTTGCAACTATTATACTTGTATGAATGAAGAAACAGATGAAAGATTAAAATCCATCTGGGAAGAATTTATGATGCATGAAGTTGAACATTTGCATATTGCAAATAAACTTTTGCAAAAATATGAAAAAAGGGACGCTGAAGAAATCATCGGCGATAGAGTTTATGAAACCTGCTCCTTTAAAAATCAGAAAGAATATGTACGAAACATTCTTGAAAACGAAGTGGATAAACGTCTTGACGGTACGGATAAGCAGGGTTATACAACAATTAATAAACTTCCTGACGATTGGGCCGGATATGATTATCAGGAAATTGCAAATGCTGACGGTTCTCCAACCGAGCAAACCATTATATTGATTCAAGAAAATATCGGCTACGATATAATAACAACTGATGAAGCATTTTCTAAAAAAGAGGTTAAAATTTTAGAAAAGGGAATGCAAAAAGTTGTTCAGGCCCCAAATACGGTTCAGCCGAAAGAATATAAATAAAATTATATAAAAACTAAAAAGCCTGAAAATTTCTTTCAGGCTTTTTACATTATTATCTTTATTAAAATCTGGAAAAGAATGTAGTAAATAAAGGTTATTATAATCCAGTTTATTTGAATATTTATATAGCGGGCAGAAAACAGGAAGCATAAAAATGTTAAAAAATATAAAACAGTGCTTGCATATTTTACCCCCTGAACGGATATATAGCTTTCCGTTATAAAATTATTTATTATGAAGGGGACGATTGTGAGTATTAAAACTGCAATGGCAAGCAGTATTGTCCCTGTTAAGAAAATTATTCGTTCTTTTTTAACACTTTTAAACATAAACTAATTTTAACACCAAGTTTTTGTTAAGACAAATTAAAACTTGAAAGTTCAAGCATATTTTCAAAATCGGGATATTTTTCTTTTAATTCTTTAAATGTTCCTTTATCCAGAATTTTACCTTCTTTTATATATAAAAGCGCGTCGCATTCTTTTAGGGTTGAAAGCCTGTGTGCTATTGCTATTATTGTTTTTTCGCCCTTCAGCTTTGCAATTGTTTTTGAGACTTTATTTTCTGTTTCAATATCAAGTGATGAGGTAGCTTCATCCAAAAACAGAACATCTGTATCCTGATAAAATGCTCTTGCAAGGGCCAGCCTGTGTTTTTGGCCATGGGATAAGTTTGGAATTTCATTTAAATCTTTTATTTCATCATAAATTTCGGCTTTTTTCAGAGCTTCAACAGCTTTATTGATATCAATCTTATCTTCATCTTCGCCAAATGCTATATTTTTAATTACAGATAAGGGCATAATAAAAAACTCCTGAGGAAGGATTGAAATATGGTTTTGCCATCCTCTTACGTTATTTTTATGTATTTCAGTATTATCTATCAGGAATTTTCCTTCTTTAATAGGGTTTAAGCCTGTTAAAATATCAAGAAGAGTTGTTTTGCCTGAGCCTGAAAGGCCTACAATTCCTATAAATTCGCCTTTTTTAATTTCAATATTTATATTTTTCAATGCCGGATTTTCATTATCTTCGTATGAAAAGGTTACATTTTGAAGTTTTATTGAATTATTAAAAGGAATTGCGGCACATTTTGGTTCATTAATTTCCCATTCCTGAAGTTTTTTCGCTGTATTTATGAAAAAATCAACACATGCTCTTGTTTGATTTATTGTATACATTGAAGATTGGAATTTATTTAAAATGGGAACAAGCCTTAAAACAACGGCTGCAATTATAGCAATGGATGAAACAAGATAGCTTGAATTTGTATTCTGGAGGCAGAATGTTAATGAGATTAAGATGCCGAATGCTGCTATTATGCCTATTTCTGTTACATAAACGGGGTATGCTCCGTTTGAATTTAAAAGCTCCATATATCGGTTTGTTTCTTTATAAATTTTTATTATATTTTCAATAAAGCTTTCCCTGTTTTTAGAGGTTTTAATCTCTTTTGTGCCTCCTATTGTATATTGTATAAGGCTTCCTTGAATTTTTGAAAGTTTTAAGCTCTCCTGCCCGTATTTTCTGGCGCGTTTTTTAAAATATAATTGCTCAATATAGACAAATGTTATTAAAAATGCTGCAGCAAAAAAGGTTGGAAGCGGGAATTTATAGAATAAAAACGATAGTATGCAAAAGGCTATGATGCAATTTGAAATAAGAAGGATTATTTTGTGTACATAACACCATACAACAGAATTCAGTGCGTTTCCAATTAAAGTTGTTTTATCGCCGTAAGACAGTTTATTAAATTTTAAATAAGGGCATTTCATAAGGCTTGTAAAGACTTTAGAATATAAATTGAATTGAAAATCGGCCATTACTACGTTTTGATATTTTGTGCATAAAATCATAAAGATGTTTTTAAATATATAAATGAAAATTATTGCAATGCAAAAAGCAAAGGCAATATTTTTCATATTTTGTGCAAGGTTAAAATTTTCAAAAAGGGCATTTATAAGCGGAATATTTTTCGCTTCATTCCCTCCTATTAAAAGCATAATAAAGGGAAAGATTAAGGCGAGTCCAAGGAATTCAAATAAACCCATTAAAAATGAAAAAACGGCGATAAGAAAAAATTTTAATTTATAACCTTTGCCGAAATCTTTTATAAATTGAAAAAAAACTTTTAAAAACAAAATAAATTACCTTTAATGCTTGCAAAATGTATATAATACAATTAT
>CAQTPN010000101.1:0-5353 GCA_948888345.1 uncultured bacterium
TGAAAACTTTAGAATAGGTGTCAAAAAATCAACCGTTTGAATGAGAAAAAACGGATAAAATTCTCTTATACTAAGTGTTGGGAGAATAGGTTTTTAAAATTTAAAGGTAAGGTAAGTTGTATAATTATAACTTGATTAATCCTATAAATATTACATACAGAAACCAGAAGCAAAATCCTTATACTGATAAAAAAGAGGATGATGCTAAAAATGGTGCTCTTCAAACGCCTGTTTCTCTTGATGAGGGCAAAGGACAGAGGCAATTTCCAAACGGAAATAAAGTTCAGGTTGATTATACAAAAAATAAGGTAAATATTGCACAGGTTGTAGAAGATTTTAAAAGCACAATTGCTGCAATTAATGCACCAAAAGAGATTTCTGATGAGGTTCATCTTTATTTAAATCTTGTTGAAAATGAATCAAAAAAAGAAAATCCTTCAAGGGAAATAATTCTGTCAAATTTAAAAAATGCCTCAAAAATTTCAGACAGATTTATTGAAGAAAGTCTGAAAAAGCCTTCTACAGTTGTTGAGGATTGGGTTAATGCTTTATTTTTGCAAAATGTGGAATTAAAATCTAACCCTGATTTTGTAAATGAAGATTTTAGGGTGCAGATTCCTGAAAATAAAAAATCTTTAATTCAGGAAGAAAAGCCCGTTGAACCTGTTGAAACTGCTCCAAAACAGCTGGATAGGGTATCTTCGGCGGATGAATTTCAAAATGCTCCTTTGAATATTTATAATATTCCGCAGGATAAAATTACAATTAATGGCATACGCCCCATAGGACAAGCATTTGACGGAACGGTTTTCGAAAAGATAACATCAAGTGTGCCTGAAAATCAGTCTGTAGTATCTTTTGGAGCAAATAAGCCTGTTGAACCAATAACTGTTGAAGGGCCTGAAATTAAATCAGAGCCTTCTTATGATACAAATTTGACCTATTCAACCACAGCGCCTCTTGAGGAAGTGCCTTCAGAGGCCGCTGTTTCTTTTATTGAAGAGGTTAAGCCTGTTGAAATACATGAAATACCTGACAATAATACTGTTTACAGGCTGAGTGCCGCCATTGAAACATCTGCGGCACCGGTATTTAATGCTTCCTCAAATACTGTATCTGAAATTTCAGATGAAAGAAGCCCTCTGCGCACTAATTTAGGGGATAGTGAACAGATTGCGCGGAGTAATTTTGTTCGGGCAAAAAGACTTGTAAAAGAAAACGGTGACCCGAAAAATGCCCTTAAACTTTATAATGAGGCACTTGAACTTGTGAAAAATTCTCCGGATGATAATCTTAAAGCTGCAATTTATTTTGAGCGCGGCAGAGTTTTTGATGATTACGACTATGCAGAATACGCCCTGAAAGATTACAATAATGCCACAAAATGCAGTGATAATAACCTTAAAACCCATGCGCATCTTAATATGGGCCGAATTTACGATGATTATGTGATGTTTGACCCTGCAATTGAACAGTATTCGCTTGCGGTTGAAACATCGCAAGAGGCTAAAAACCCTGCAGGAAAAACAAGAGCTCTAAGATACCTTGCAGGATTATTTGCAGACAGATATGATAAGGAAAATACGGAAATTTTTAATAATTTGTCGGTGGATTCCGCTTATGAGACCGGTAACAGCAAAATTGTCGCAAAAACTTTAATGGAAGCGGCTGAAAATTTTGAATATATAGGCGAGGATGTTAAAGCTCTCGGGGCTTATAAACAGGCTGCAAAAGTGCTTTTTGAAACGGAAGATTACGCAGAACTTTCAAGAAATTATGAGGCTGCATCTGATATTATGGAAAGGCTTGGAAACGAGGCTAAAGCAATGAATCTTTTATCAAAAGCTCTTCTGTATCGTCAAAAAGCCGAACTTCAAACGGCTTAACCGGCAAGACAAGCTTTATTGTTGAATGAGAAACTTTTTTATCTGATTTCATAGCTTCCAGCATATTATTTTTATTTAAATTTCTAATATCTTCTGAAATTAAATTATAATCCTTAATCAGCCCTACTGCACTTTTATAGTATTCTCTATCTGCAAAACCACGCGAAAGTGCTGTATTGAAGGCCATTATCATCCCTGCTGCCACAGCTTCACCATGGGTATATTTTTTATAACCGGTAATTTTTTCAAGCGCATGGCCAAATGTATGCCCAAAATTTAAAATTGCCCTTAAACCTTTTTCCTGCTCGTCTTTAGATACCACATCCGCTTTCATTGAAACGGAAATATAGATAATTTCCTCCCAGTGATTTTTGAGTTCAGAATATAAATCATTTTTTGCGTTGTCTTTCAAGGTTTTCAGCTTGTCAAAAAAGCCAAAATTGTTGTCTGTTGCGGTTTTTTCTATAAATGCGTATTTTAATATTTCTCCAAGGCCTGTTTTAATCTGGCGGTTATCAAGTGTATCAAGGGTTTTAGGGTCAATTAAAACGAGTTTTGGCTGTTTGAAGGCACCGATAAGATTTTTTCCCATTTTGTGATTAAAACCTGTTTTGCCGCCAACCGATGAATCCACTTGTGAGAGAAGAGTTGTAGGGATTTGAATGTAGTCAATTCCCCTTAAAATGCTTGCTGCAGCATACCCTGCCATATCGCCGACAACTCCGCCGCCAAAGGCTATAATGCAGTCGCCGCGCTCAATTTTAGCTTCAAGAAGTTTATCTGTAATAAATTCAAATGTTTTAAAATTTTTGAATTCTTCCCCGTCTTCAATTTGAATTACATGTTCAAAATTATCTAAAACGCTTTTATAGAGCGGGTATATGGTTTTATTTGTAATTACAAAAAACCGCCCGTTTCCCTTGTAGTTACTTTCTATTGTACTTTTTATATCGTCTAAAAGCCCGTAGTTAATGATTATCGGGTAGCTTTTTTCATTTAATTCAACCGTTAATTTTTTCATAAATCCCAGCTATTTCTTCCGTTATCTCTTTTGCAGTCTTGTTTTCCGTATTTATTTTAAAATCTGCGCATTCATATTTTAAGCGTCTTTTGTTTAAAATTTCCTCCAAACTTTTTTTCGGGTCAAGGGTCATTAAAAGCGGCCTGCCTGTATCGCCTTTAACCCTTTCATAGAGCGCATCTGCGGAAGCTTCAAGGTAATATATCCGCCCGATATCTCTCAATTTTTCAATATTTTGTTTATTTTCAACAACTCCGCCTCCTGTTGAAATTATCAGTTTTTGACCTTTTTTAATTGAATTTATCGTATCAAATTCCATTTGCCTGAAAGCTTCTTCTCCTTTGGTTTTGAAGATTTCAGGAATTGTCGATTTTTGCTTTTTTTCAATCAGTGAATCCAAATCAATAAAACCGAGTTTTAATTTTCTGGATAAAATGCTTCCCACAGTTGATTTTCCGGCTCCCATCATCCCTGTCAGAATTATAGTTCTGTTTTTAGAATTTTCTTGTGTATTGCTCATAATTTTTAAAATTTTCCATCGTTTCATCAAAATTGTCGCCGCCAAATTTTTCAAAAAAGGCATCCAATAATATTATAGAGGCAAAATTTAGTGCAACTGTTCCAAGTGCTTCTACAGCGCAGGTATCAGCCCGCTCAAAGTGCGCCGCTTCAGGGGCTTTTGTTTTGATATTTATTGAATTTAGCGGTTTTCTCATGGTTGGAATAGGCTTCATTGAAAGCCTTGCTATAATATCCTCTCCGTTTGTCATGCCGCCTTCTATCCCCCCTGCATTATTGGTTTTTCTTGTTACGGAAAGCTTTTTACCGTTGTTTTCTTCTAAAATGCAGGCACAATCAGGATTTACAGTATTTTCTAAGAAAATTTCATCATGAACCTGTGAGCCCTTAAGGTTTGAAACACCTTTTCCCATACCGATTTCAACAGCTTTAACCGCAGGAATGCTCATCATGGCACCGGCCAGACGTCCGTCAAGTCTTCTATCCCAGTGTACAAAGCTTCCAAGCCCTACCGGCAAATTTTTAAACCGGATTTCTACTTCTCCTCCAAGGCTTTCCCCCTCTTGCTTTGCCTGTTCTATGATTTTGTCCATCTCTTCTTCGGTGGTTTTTCCGCCTATGGACAGGATTTTTACTTCGCCTGAAATATTAAAATTTCTTAATATATCCTGACAAATAGCCCCAACCGCTACTCTTGTCGCTGTTTCGCGCGCACTTGACCTTTCCAGGATATTCCTGATATCTTTATGGTGATATTTTATGGCACCTGCAAAATCTGCATGTCCCGGGCGTATTCGGGTTATTTCTTTTTCTTTTATCAGGTTTTTAATTTCTTCACGAGCTTCTTTATCAAGAGCTTCAAAATCAATAGCGGCAGCACTCATAGGAATTTTCCAGTTTTCAAAATCTTTATTTTGAATTTCTATGCAAATCGGTGCCCCTGTTGTTTTTTGAAACCTTACACCTGATTTTATTTCAATTGTATCGGTTTCAATTTTCATCCTTCCGCCTCTGCCCTTGCCTTTTTGGCGGTTTTTCAGTTCATTATTTATAAAATCTAAATCAAGGAAATATCCGCTTCCAATGCCCTCAATGATTGCATTCAGGCATTTTCCGTGCGATTCGCCGGATGTTAAAAATCTTATTGGCATTTTTCCTCCCTATTCCTTGTATAGCTTGTTTTTTGCGATTTTAAATGTATTCCCACGGTATATGCTCTTTTGCTATAATTGTTTCTACGCCGGCTTTTGAGATTAACCCTTGTATCAAAGGCAGTACAGGTAATTCGGACTCAAAATGTCCTATATCTGCCACGGCAAACCCCTGAACTTCAAGCGCAGCGTGGAATTTTACGTCTCCTGTAATATATAAATCCACATCATATTCCCTCAATTTCTTGATGGAACTTCCGCCCGCACCTGCACAAAGGGCCACATTGCGCACAGTTTCTATGTTTGAAGGATTTATAAGTTTTATTCTTTCGGAACCGACAGCCATTTTTACACTTGATAACAGTTCCATCAGGTCAATTTCATCTTTCAGATGGGCAATTTTTATGTATTCATCTACTGTTACAAGGTTTTTGAATCCTAAAACTCCTGCAAGTGCGTCTGTGGTTGAGCCGTAGGTTTTATCAAGGTTTGTATGAGCACTATACACGCATATATTGTGTTTTATAGCCTCTACGATAATTTTGCTGTCAATTTTGCTTAATTTGTCGAAAATCAAGGGATGATGGGTAATTATAAGGTCGCAATCGTTTGTAATTGCCTCGCAGAGCGTTTCCTGAGTTAATGATAGTGCTATTAAAACCCTGTTTGTATAGCCGTGGTGCAGGTTTATCTGCCATCCCGAATTATCCCATGGCTCCATCAAATCAAGGGATGCGTACTTTTCAATTTTTGAAATAATTTCATCGGTTTTAATC
>CAQTPN010000101.1:5363-5981 GCA_948888345.1 uncultured bacterium
TGACAGGTGTTTCCGGTCTTATCAAATATCCAAACCTCATTTTCATCGGTATTTAAGGCTGTTTTTGCTTCATTTGCAATTATAAAATCGGCGTTTTTTGCTTGCAGCTTGGCTTTCGCTGTTTCAAATAAATTTTCGGTTGAAAGTGAAAAACCTATAGTTTTTTGCCCTTCTTTTTTAATTTTGCCCATTTCTTTTAGTATATCAGGGTTTTGGACCAATTCAACGGTCAAATTTTCATCGTCTTTTTTTGAAATTTTTTCTTCACTTTGAAATTTCGGGCGAAAATCGCTTACAGCAGCCGCCATAATAAGATAATCAGCAGTTTGGAATTTTTCTTGAACCGAATTTAGCATATCAAGTGTAGAATTTACAATTGTTATTTTGTATGGTAAAGATTTTTTAAAATCTATGGTGCTGATTAATTCAACGTCATAGCCCATAATGTGGGCGCAATTCGCAAGACATAAGCCCATTCGGCCGCTGGATGCGTTAGAAATAAAGCGCACAGGGTCTATCCACTCTTTTGTTCCGCCGGTTGTTACTAATATCTTCTTTTTTTGCCCTAAATTAGCTGAAAACCTTTCAGGACAAAGGGTTTCAAGAATTGAATTATAA
>CAQTPN010000102.1 GCA_948888345.1 uncultured bacterium
GGTTTTAATTGCAAACAGGGGAGAAATCGCCCTTAGAATTATAAGAGCATGTAAAGAGCTGGGCATTGCAACGGTTGCCATTTATTCGCAGGCGGATAGTGACAGTTTGCATGTATCCTTGGCAGATGAGGCTTATTGTATAGGGCCTGCACCCAGCGCGAAAAGCTATTTGAGCATTCCTGCCATTATTAGCGTTGCACTGACTTCAGGCGCGGATGCCATTCACCCCGGATACGGTTTTATGTCTGAAAGAGCTGATTTTGTAGATATCTGCGACCAGCACCATATTAAATTTATCGGTCCGTCGGCTGATGCGATGCGCAAAATGGGCGATAAGGCAAATGCAAGAGAAACCATGATTAAAAATAATGTTCCTGTAACACCGGGGACAGGCCTTGTTGAAAATGTCGATGAAATTAAAACCTTTGCAAAAACTGTCGGGTATCCCGTTATAATCAAAGCTACAGCGGGCGGCGGCGGAAAAGGCATGAGAATTGTTCATAACGAAAATGAGGTTGAAGATGCCTTTAATTTGTGTAGAAATGAAGCTAAAAATGCCTTTGCAAACCCTGAAGTTTATGTTGAAAAATATTTGATTAATCCAAGGCATATTGAAGTGCAAATTCTGGCTGACAGCTTCGGAAATGTGGTTCATTTGGGCGAAAGAGACTGCTCAATTCAAAGGCGTCATCAAAAACTTTTAGAAGAGGCACCAAGCCCCGCTATAAGTGAAGATGTGCGTAAAAAAATGGGCGAAGCGGCCGTAAATGCTGCAAAAGCTATCAATTATGAAGGCGCAGGCACTATTGAATTTTTACTTGATGAAAATGACCCCTCTGGCAGAAAAAACTGGTATTTTATGGAAATGAATACAAGGGTTCAGGTTGAACACTGTGTATCAGAGATGATTTCAGGGGTTGATATTGTAAAAGAACAGCTAAGAGTGGCTTCCGGCCAAAGGTTATCCGTAAAACAGGAGGATATTGTACTTAGAGGCCATGCTATCGAATGCAGAATTAATGCAGAAGACCCTGAACGCGACTTCATCCCGTTTGCGGGTAAAATTGAGGGATACCTTGCCCCGGGCGGATTTGGTGTTAGAATTGATTCCCATGTTTATACGGGATATTCAATTCCGCCGTACTATGATTCTATGGTTGGAAAATTAATCTGCTGGGGTGTAGACCGTGAAGATGCAAGGAACAGAGCCCTCCGTGCCCTGAATGAGTATATTATAACAGGAATTAAGACTACAATTCCTTTCCATAAAGAAATTTTAAATAATGAAGTTTTTATATCAGGCAAATTTGACACAAGTTTTATAGAAAAATATTATTCAAAAGAAGAAATTAAAAAGGCTCTCTCAAAAGAGAATGTTTAATTTTTGTAAAGAAATTGAAATAATCTTTAATATTATAGCCCGATATGCGCAAAAAGAAAGTACGCCTGTTTATTTTGTAGGCGGAATGGTGCGGGATGCCCTTATGGGCCAGGATATCGGAGATATTGATATTCTTGTTGAAGGTTCTGCTATTGATTTTGTAAAAGGCTTGAAAGAGGCTTGTGACAATGGTTTTGCGCGTATTAACGTGCATGGTGCTCAAAACCCGCTCATAGACAGGTTTTTTATAGATATAAAATCGGTTCATGAGAGCTTTAATACGATTAAAGCTCAAATCAACGGTATAGAGATAGATTTCGCATCCACAAGAGAGGAAGATTACCCGCATTCCGGGTGTTTACCCGTTGTAAAAAATATCGGCTGCCCGATTAGGGTAGATCTTAAGAGGCGTGATTTTACCATAAATGCAATAGCAACAAGGATTTTAATGGTTGATAACACCGTAAAATATGAATTAATTGATATTTATAACGGTATAGAAGATATAAAACAAGGCAAATTAAGGGTTTTACATGATAAAAGCTACAACGATGACCCCACAAGGGTTTTGAGGGGACTTGATTTTAATTTGCGCTTTAATTTTACGTTCTCAAATTCTGATAAAAATTTAATTGAAAATTTTCTAAAATCCCCTGATAGAACAGGTTTGAGCCTTGATAGAGTAAAATTAACGCTAAAAAAGCTCTTTTCTAGCGCAAATAGGGCAAAAGCGGCCTATGAAAACATTTTGTTAAAAAAGTTTTATAAAATATGGTGTGATGAACCTGAATTTAAATTGGAATGGGTGCAAAGGCTTGTTGAATCCGCAAAAATCTTCAACCTGCCTTCTGAAGAAATATTTTTGAAAGTATTTTTCGAAAACTTGCCGGCAAATCTTAATGCAGCGGAAAATTCTTCAAATTATGAAATTTATAATCTCTATAAAAACTTGAAAACTATTGATTTAGCACTTCAATATGCCATTTTTGATGATAAAAATCCAATTTTTTATTATGAGAAATTAAAAGATATCAAGCCGGATTTAACCGGAGACGACCTTTTAAAGCAAGGCTATAAACAGGGAAAAGCCTTAGGTGAAGCACTTTCCCGCCTGTTAGAAGAAAAACTGAATTCAATCCCAAGAAGCTAACCTAACCCTTCAAATAATTTTTATTTTAACCTTCATACCCTGCATTTTTAATCATTTGAAGGAGTTTTTTATTAGGATAATAATTTGGGGCTATTTTTACCCCCTCAATAACGGCATCATATGCAGCTTGAAATTTTTCTTCCGTCAAATATGTTTCAGCATCTATAAAATGCGCCTCGGGGTCATAATAACAGAGCCTTTTTGCAAGCGCGCAGAATTCATGGGTTAATTCAGTGTATCCGAAGGCAGATAAAACCCTTGCAATGAATTTTGGGGTTTCACTGTTTGATTTTGTAAAAAATTTATAAGCATTAATAACACTATCAGCCCAGTCAAAATATTCGTTCTCTAAAAAAAGATTCAGATAAACCTCCAAAAAAGCTCTTGTTTGAAAATATTTCGGTGCTTTTGTATGTGATTTATTTTCAATTATATCGGTAATAATAAGACCCCAGCCTGTTGCAAGGCCGGAGTCTTTATCTTCATTCCATATTAATTTTGCGCCGTTTATGTTTCCGTCAAGCAATGAGGAAAAACCTGCCTCATAAAGCATATTGTTATTTAAAAATAGTTCTTTTGCTTTATTGTAATGTTTATTTTCAAAACAAAACCTTGCAAAGTCAATCTCGCTGCTGTTTTTCATAGAAATTGATTAAAACATCATCTGGCTCATCATCATATTTTGAATCATCTGTTTAGCGGCATCAGGGTTGCTTGAACCTTGAGAGAGCATATAAGGCAGATAATTCATATTGTTGTTATTATTTGAATTGCCAAGCATTGCGCTTAAAGCTGCCATTTGCGGGTCAGAATATCCGCTCATCATATTGTTTAGAGGGTTTAAACCTGCTCTGGCTAAAATTCTTACTGCATTTGCAATTTCAGCATCTGTAGGCTGAGCTTGAATGGCACCTGTTGCATCGTTTAAATATTTGTAATTTTGAGCATCGGGAGCCATGTCATTATTTATTCTATCCATCTGTTTATCAAGAGTTTTTCTTTGAATTTGTTCAACAACATCACCGTGAAGCTGTTTTCCTGATTTAATAAATACCGTCATATCATCATCTGCAGGCGCATTTTTATCTACATAATCAGGTGAGCATTGTGGTTTTCCTTCAATGCAGGCAATTGCTCTTACTGAATAATCAACTATTTTCTGGTTGTCGTTAATTTCAAAAACTTCTTTGAAGGCAGCTCTTGCCTGCTCTTTCATCCCAAGCTGGGTGAAAGCTAAGCCGTAATAATATTGTGCTGCGGAATTAGTTTTAAGGGTGTTATTTTTATCGTTGTATTTATCGCCTTCCGGTGCAAGATATGGCGTTAAATCTTGAATCACACCTGTGTAATTATGTTGTTTATACTTTGAAATTGCCCCGTAAACAATCGGATTTACAGAAATTGAACGTTGTTTTGCCGCTTTTTGAGCAGTTTTTGCCGGTGCTCCAAAAGAAACATTTGTTGTGTAGGCTGTTATCATTGTTAAAGCTAACAGCAATGCAATTTTTTTAATCATCGTCTTACTATCCTTAAGTTTTATTATATTTTGATACTACCTATTTTATAATTATTTTATACCTTATGGCAAGTATATAATAATATTTTAGTATATTAATATTATAATCAAGGAATTAAAATATATTCTGGTTTATTTGTATGATTTATTTTTAAATTAAATTATATAAGATTATCCTATTATTACAAAAAATTGTTTAGTATCAGGATTTTATAATTATGAAAATAAAAATCAGAGAGATTGCAAAGAAAAATAAAGGCTACAGTCTTTATAAACTTGCAAAAGAATTAAAACTTCCTCAGCAGACAGTATACTCATGGGCAAACGGAAGAACCCAGCCTTCTTATGAGAATATGGACAGATTATGCGATGCTCTTGATTGTTCAATCGGTGATTTATTTGAATCTGAACCTATACAGCATAAGCTTAATTTAAGAAATATTGTTTAGACGTTTGATAATTCTTTTTCTAAAATTATCTCTAAAATTTTAGCGCAATCATATACCATATTTACGCAGTGTGCTTTTCTTTCGGGACTGTGAAATTCAAAACCCGAGGTTAAAACTCTGCAGCATGCGGCTTTATGGGATTTTTTAAATTCTTCAATAAATTCCTTTGCAAGGGCGCGGGCCTTTTCTGTTTTGCCTTTTCCGTGTATATATCCTATAACAAGCTGGCTTCCTGCAATAGCCCCGCATAGGCACCCGTCTCCCATACCGCCTGAAAAACTTGTTGCGCAGCTTAATAATTCAACAGGCACAAGCCCTTCATCAATTGCTGCTTTTACAATTGATTCAGAGCATGAATACCCCTTCTTAAAATTTTCAACAGCCTTTTGTTTTAACATAATTAATCTTTCCCGTTCTGTAATGTTTGAACCTTTATTTGAACATCTTCAACCAATTTTCTGTTAATAGCAAGCAAATCTGAAATGATGGCAAGAAGTGCTGTCTGAAAACCTCCTGTAATCAATAATCCGCATAAAATTAAGGATTGAATATGCCCGCTTCCGTCTCCCAAAAGGAAGAAATATAAATATCTGAATCCTAAAAATAATCCGAGCGTAAAGAAAATTAAAGCAAGGCTGATAAAAAACCTGAAAGGATGATAAATAATAAAGAACCGGAGCATTGTTTTTGCAGAACGGAAAATATAATTTAAATTATTTTTAACAAGCCTTGAAGGTCTTAAATCGTCATTTACTCTGATTGGCACGCTTAAAATAGACAAACCTTTTCTTTGCGCCTGAATGATGGATTCCATAGTATATGTATAATTATCAAAAATATTAATTCTCATAGCGGCATTTTTGCTGAATGCCCTAAAGCCGCTTGGTGCATCTAAAATATCTGCGCCGGAGATTTTTTTCATAACAAATGAGCCGATTTTTTGTAATAATTTTTTAAGGGGCGAAAAATGTTTTATAGAATTAATTGGCCTTGCCCCTATTACAATATCGGCTTTATTATTAAGAATCGGCTCAATAATTTTTTCAATATCATCTGCGCAGTACTGATTATCTGCATCAAGGTTTACAATGATATCTGCGCCGTATTTTATGCAATTTTTTAAACCTGCATCAAATGCGCGCGCAAGCCCCAAATTTTTTGAGAAATTTACAATATAATTAATGCCGAGCTCTTTTGCAACCTGTACGGTGTTATCATTTGAACCGTCATTAATAACAAGAATTTCAATTTTATCTATTCCTTTAATTTCTTTTGGAATAGCACAGAACGTTACAGGAAGGCTTTTTTCCTCGTTATAGCAGGGTATCTGTATAATAAGTTTCATAAAAAAATTATACACTAAATTACATTAAATGGTGGAGATTTTTAAAAAAGCACTAAAGTTTTGAAAATGTTCCCCGTATAATAATGTGTAAGAAATGTTAAGATTTATTACACACCATATAACTTTATT
>CAQTPN010000103.1 GCA_948888345.1 uncultured bacterium
CATCTTTTTATTTCAGGGCGGAAAGCCCTCTGTACAAATGTGGGTGAGCCTTTTATGCCGGTATCATCGGCTTCAAGCCCTGTTTCTTCGATATTTAAAACCCTTATTTCTTTACTTTGAGCATTGATGTAATCTTGAATGCGCGGTTTTTTAATTTCAAAATTATTTTTTAAAACACATAAAACACAGGGTACGTTTATTTCAACAGTTGATATTTCATCTTCATTATCAACCTTTGCAATAATTTTTTCATTGTCTGCATCTAAAATATTCTTAACAAATGTTAATACAGGCAAATCCAGTCTTTTTGCAACAGATGGGCCGGTTTGAGCCGTGTCTCCGTCTATTGCGAATTGTCCGGTAATTATAATATCAAAATCTTTAATAACATTTCTTATGGCTCCCGCGAGGGTTTTACTTGTGGCAATTGTGTCTGCGCCTGAAAATTTTTTGTCGCAAAGATGAATTGCATAATCCGCCCCGAGGCTAAGACCATATTCAAGTGCTTCTTTAGCGCATATTGGGCCCATTGATAAAAGAATAATTTCAGATTCAGGGTTTATCTTTTTAATTTCAAGAGCAGCCTGAATTCCGTATTCATCATAAGGATTTAATATATTTGTCAGTCCTTCTCTAATTATTGTATTTTCTTTGCTCCATTTAACATCATTTGTATCAGGAACTTGTTTAACGCATACTACTATTTTCAATGTTTCTATCCCAAAATTAACTTAAAATTTTTCCTCATTTTTTATTATAACATATTCTTTTAATTATTAAGAAATGTTACCCGGGGTAAATATTTTAAGTAAATAAATTTTATGTTTATGCGTTTATTATTATATACAGGTCAGGTAATAACAAGGACTAATCATGGTTTCAGGCTTAAACCAGCAGCAAAATCAGAATTTGCAATACGGAATGAATAACCGGTATGGCGGTGTGCAAAATTCTGCTTCAAATATGGTAAATCCTGCAGTCCAAAATCCTCAAAGCGGCCAGAATTTCGGGCAGCTTACATCCAGACCGGATACGTTTGAAAATAATCAGAATGACCCTAATTTTGGAGCAATAGATAAAGAAACTATTGAAAAAGGCGCACAGGAAGTTCAAAAACAGGTGGATGACAATCCTTTTACCGCAATGGTGAAAAACATGTTCGGCATTGATATCCACAACCCCAAAAAGACTTTAATTTCATTAGGATTAACTCTTACTACGGTTTTAGGGCTTGCAAAGCTTGGAAACAGCAAATTTGCAACCGAAAAGCTTGCTGATATCGGTATAGATGTAAGCAAGGCTCTGAAAAATAATTCTGCCTATATGAATGTTACGAGCAAATTAAAAGGTGCAAAAGAGAGTGTTGTTAAATTCTTAAGAAAAAATAAAAGTATAGATGATATATTTGAAACATTTGCAAACAGAAAAGCAGGGGCGGTAAATCCTTTGGCTAAGGGTACAGGTACCGGATTAAAAAGAATATTTTCTCTAACCCCTCCGGACACTGCAACAACAGTTCTTGACAAGATGGTAAAAGCTGATGATGCAGCTGAACTTTCAAAATTGAAAAAGCTTGTTGCAAATGGCGACAGTGCAGCAGATAAATTAAATAAATTAAAATTAAAAGGTAAAAATATAGCCGCAGAACAACTTGAAGTATTAACAAATGCAATTAATGACGGCGTGGCCGCAAAAGCACCGCTGGATGCTCTGCAAGCTAAAATAGATGTGCCGAAGCTTGATTCATTGAAAAAACTTGTCGGTGAATCAAAAGCGCGCGAAATGCTTGATGCCATTGGCGGAGATTCAATGGATGTAAGTAACAAACTTTTAAATTTAATCGGTGAAAACTTTGGAGTTATGAAAGATGGAGTTGTTACCGATGAAAAAGGTTTGCAGACAATATTAAGACAGTTAAAAGCAGGCAAAATCACAGGTCTTGACGGAAGTCTTAATATTGATGTATCAGAATTTACAAATGTCAAAATGAATAATAACAAAGGCTTTCAAAAAATTGTCAGTGACTGGTGGCCCGTTAACCTTGTTGACAATATCGGCAAAAAAATAAGGGGTGATAAATGGAAGCCATTTGGCAGAGGTAATTTGGGCGATTCCTTAATTAAACACAGTATTATATCAGGAAAAGCAACAAGTACTAAAGCAGGTTCTTTTGTTCAACAATTAGCATTATTCCCCTCGGAAGCAATTTCAAACTTCGGAAACGATAAATCAGGCTTAGGATTCTTCCTCTGCGGTATGATTATGAACCTTTACAATAACGTTCAAGACGCACCGAAAGAGAAAAAAGCAGCCACAATGGCGGATGATTTTATGGGAACAATCGGTTCTCTTGCAATTACAACGCCTCTAGCCTGTGCTACAATGTACGGCCTTGCAACCATGAAAAATGTTAAGGGCACGGGTATTGTATCAAAATATTTATTAAAACCGATGGGTAAACTGTTCGGAGCCGGACTTGACAAGTATGCAAAAGATGGCAAATTAATTTCTTCTGCCGCTACAAAATCATGGAAAAATATTATCCCGAGATGGGGCGGCGGTGCATTAAGATTTGCTTTAATTATGTTTGTATTCCAGAGTATATTTAATAAACCTGTCAGGGGTGCCGTAAACAAGATATTTGGCAAACCCTATGACCCTGCAGAAGAAGAGCAGATGAAACAAATGCAGGCTCAGGCTCAAAATATGGAAGCTGCCATGAAAGAGCTTAATTTAACGGAAGAACAAATGGTGGCAAAGCTTCAGGCTAATCCTGAATTTGTAACAGCTCTTCAAAATGACCCTCAGGCCCTTCAAGCAATTCAAAACGACCCGACGCTTTTATTAAAACTTATTGCGCAGCTGCCTGATAACGGCTCTTCAAACGGGGCGCAAAATTCTGCAGGCATGAATAATGCAGCAGTTCAAGGGAATAGATTTGCATCAGCAGCATCTACGCCAAGCTCCCTTTTAAATAAACATGTAAACAACGGACAAAATCCTTCTATGCAGGCACAAAGGCCTGAACAAAATCCGCAGGGTTCTTTAAATAATAATACACAGAATACTCCGGCACAAGCGCAAAATATGCAGGCAGGACAGCAAGCCGCACAGGCATCAGGCCAAAATGCAATTTCTGATAATCAAAATAAATCAAATGAGCCTGTAAGAAAATATATACCCTCTTCAAAACCGTTTAATTATGTTGAAGGCGACCAAAATACCATAAAGGCGGAAGAGATTACAAATCAAAATGTTCAGGCAATGCTTTCAAAGGCAGACAGGGCAGAGCGGGAAGCAATGAAGATTTTAGGATAATTTTAGATATAAAAAAGTTCCCTTAAAATTTTAAGGGAACTTTTTTATTGTTTAATTTCATAATTTTATCCGGCTTTAGCGTTAATTTTAACCCCTGATTTTCTTACAGGAATTGAAAATCTGTCTTTGCCGACCATATTGGGTTCTTTAGCACCGTTAACATCATAATAAATAATTGCGCAGGCACCTGAAACTATAACTTCTGATGTTACTCCTTCATCAGGGGGCAGAACTTGAATGGTAGTTCCTTCTTTAAGAGTACAATTTGTGTCATATTCTATGCCAAATGTTAAACCATCAATTAATTCTCCAAAGTATTGGCCTCCAAGACCTGTAGAATCAGATGATTTTAGCTTTGAAACCTGTAAATATTTTGCATATAATTCTGTAACACATTTTGCATTTGCCTGTTTTGTTGCATCTGTATCATCGTCTTTTGAAGTACCGCAGCTTAGATTATCCATCTTTTTTGTGGTTGAATTAAAAATTAAAACCTGCTTTGTAGCATCTGTAAAGTTGCCGACAGCTTTTCTTGCCATAACAATATTTGATTTTTCATTAGGATTTATATTTTTTATTGTTGTAATAAGCATTGCGGCACAAATACCAATAATGGCGAGTGTTATTAGGGTTTCCGCCAGGGTAAAACCTTGCTTTTTTGCATCATTTTTCATAAGTCAACTAAATCTTTCTTAAAATATTATTAACCTGATAAATTTATTATAGGTCATAATGTATATTTTAAGCAAGTAAATCCTGTTGAAGTCCTACTTATGTTTGATATGTTTAATTAATTTTGAAATTTTTGATATTCCTTTTGGAATAAGCATGGCGGCAATTACTCCAAGAGAGCCGAACATCAGTCCTGCGCTTAATTTTCCTGCATTAAGGGGTTTCTTCCCGAGAGAGGTTGGAACAGGGGAATTATTATTTTTTTGTATTTCAGGAAGGACGGTCTGTTCGATTTCTGCTGCTCTTGAATTTAAATTATCTGTTATGGGGGTTAAAGAGGCATTATTCGGTGCATCAACTACTCCTACATTCAAAGATGGAAGCGGCTTTTCCTGATTTTTGTCTGAAATGTCAGAATTCTGTATTTCACCTTGAGTTTCTGTATTTATTTCGGGTGTTTGTATATCGGGAGCCGGCATCTGTGCTTGAAGGGAAGAATTTGTTTGATTATTTTCTTGAGGAGGATTCAAAATATTTTGAACATCACCCGATGACGGTTTTGTGCTTAAAGACAATACATCCTGCTGATACGGGATATGCGACAGGGCGGCAGGCTTTGTGGCAGCTGTATTTTGGGCAGTTTGTGCCTGTGTGTTTTGAATATTCTGTGTGTTTATAGGACGGATATTATAATTTGCAGCCTGCATCTGTGTCTGATAAGGGTTGTAGCCTGTATTATAATTTAGATTGGGGGCCGCTGTCATATTTTTAACCTTTAATATTTTTTAACACTTTAACACTTAACTTCTATAATTTATATAAAACAAAACCCCTCTGAAAATTGCCCCGAATATCCCGGATTTATATACAAGTTTACACTAAATTAATCCCAAACAGTCATGCTGAACTTGTTTCAGCATCTTGTATCAATAAGACCCTGAAACGAGTTCAGGGTGACGATTTCAGATAGTTTTAGTGTAAACTTATATATAAATTCCAATATCCTTGAAAATAACTGTATAATTTATAAAAATTTTAAAATATCATCTTCATTTTTAACAATCTTTATCTTTGGTTCGCCTCTAAAAAACGTTATTTGCCTTTTTGCAAAATTTCTTGTTCTCTGTTTAATTTTATCAACCGCTTCTTCAATACTTTGATAAGCCCCATCCTGCAGTTCAAAAAATTCTTTAAAACCTATTGTATTTTCTAAAACTTCATTTCTTGAATATTTTGCAACAGCTCTTTCCCATTCATAATAAAGGCCGTTTTTTATCATCTCATCCACCCTGAAGTCTATTCTTTTATAAAGTTTTTCACGATTTTTTTCTTCTGTAAAATCGTTTGTAAACCATATAGAATTATATTTTACAGGTTCACGCTCTGCCTGTTCAATATTTTTCCCGAGAGTTTTTGCCATCTCGATAGCTCTTATTACACGCTCTTTATTATTTTTATGAATTTCAGATGCTCTTTTTTTATCAATTTCATTCAGCAGCTGCCAGAGTGTGTCATTGTCGTATTTTTCAAGCTCAAGGCGCAATTTTTTATCCGCGCCGATTTTTGGGAGTTCCTTTTCATCAAGCAGGCATTTTATGTAAAACCAGGTTCCTCCTGTTATAATTACAGGTTTATTTTTTGCTCTGATTTTTTCAATGGCAATTTTTGCATCATTTGCAAAATCTCCTGCACTATAAGGCTCTCCGGAGGGTTCTTTAATATCGATAAGGTGGTGAATTATCCCTTCCCTCTCGTCTAAATCAGGCTTAGCACTTACTATATCGAGTCCTTTATAGACAATTCTTGAATCAGCGCAGATGATTTCCGCGTTAATCTTCTTTGCAAGCCTGATTGCAAGAGCAGTTTTCCCCGATGCTGTCGGGCCTGTTATTACAATTATTTTGTCCATATAAATCAAATATTAACACAACAATATATGCTGCAAAATAAATTCTTAATATCATTGTAATAAATG
>CAQTPN010000104.1 GCA_948888345.1 uncultured bacterium
GCCGGAGATTTAGTTTTATCAACGATTTTCTTTCTTTCATTTTTAACTAATTGGCTAATTGTTGGCATAATTTTCCCTTTTGTTAATTTATTACATGTATTGTTATTTGACTATAAACAAAGCCGAATGTCAAATAATATTTGAAAATTTTAATATTTTAAATAAAAAAGTTTGACTAAAACATTTAATGGGAATATTATAAATGTATGAAAAGTAAAGATGTAGTTAGGGCTGAAAACTCCCTTAGGGAGTATATTTTAGAAGAATATAGCGATGATGTAACAGAGCAATCAAGGATAAACCTTTATAAATACAAGGGTTTATCAATCACTATTGCCTGGAAACCTAATATAGAGCCATGTTTCAATGTTCAAATTCTGGCTTTTGAAGCAAGCTTCAGGATTGAGACCGGTCAAAAAATTGAGGGCGGACTGCAGGATAACGATGTAAGTATGATTACAAAATGGGCAAAACAAAGCCAGAACAGAACTTTGATGATGCGTATCTGGGTAACGGAGGCGCGTGAGAAAAAAGAAATCCGCTTAAAGCCTTTTGATATGTAAAAATATTTTACAATTTTTTATTTTGTAAAGTATTGTAAAAATTTATACCTCTTCAAGAGGCAGTTATGTTAAAAAAAATCCTATGTGCCGCGTTTGATTTTTCTTAAAAAACAGCTTTATTTTTCGAATTTTTTAAGCAGATTGTCTGCAAAATCAGTGAATTCACCTCTTTTGATTGCATCGGACGCTATAGACATAAGATTAATCAGAAAATGGATGTTATGAATGCTTAAAAGCATTGCGGCATTTGCTTCCTGCGCGCGATAAAGGTGTCTGATGTAGGCTCTGGTATGATTTCTGCAGGTCCAGCAATTGCATTTTTCGTCTAATGGCCCAAAATCTGCCTCAAACTCTTTATTTTTAATAATTTTATTTCCTTCAAATGTGAAAAATGTTCCATGGCGGGCGTTTCGCGTGGGCAGAACACAATCAAACATATCCACGCCGGCTTTTACGCCATTTAATAAATCCACAGGCGTACCCACTCCCATTAAATAACGCGGTTTTTCAGCAGGCAGAAGGGGTGCAACCAGATTAACATAATAATTCTTTATATCTGTTGGCTCTCCGACACTTACACCTCCTATGGCACAGCCTACAGAAGGCTTTGACGCTATGTATTCTGCTGATTGTTTTCTTAAATCGTCAAAAAATGCGCCTTGAACGATGGGAAACAGTGCTTGTCTCGGGTTTTGGTGTGCTTCAATACATCTATCCAGCCATCTGTGAGTTCTTTCCATTGCAGATTTTGCTTCATCATAAGAGCAAGGATAAGGTGCACACTCATCAAAAGCCATAATGATATCTGCACCTAAATCGTTCTGAATCTGCATTGAAATCTCGGGTGAAATGAAGTGCTTGGAGCCGTTTTTAGGGTCTGTGAAGTAAACTCCGTCCTCTGTAATTTTTCTTAATTTTGATAATGAAAATACCTGAAAGCCGCCGGAATCTGTAAGCATGGGTTTATGCCAGTTCATCCAGCCATGAAGTCCTCCGGCTTTTTTAACCAGTGTTGTACCGGCCTTAAGGTACATGTGGTAAGAGTTTGCAAGTATAATTTGAGCACCCGTATCTAAAAGCTGCCTGTTGTCAAGCATTTTTACTGCAGAATTAGTGCCGACCGGCATAAAAACAGGAGTTTTTATAAGCCCGTGCGGGGTATAAAATTCGCCGCAGCGTGCATTTGAGCCTTTATCTTTGGCGGTCAGTTTAAAGGAAAAAAATCCTTTATTTAAATCCGGAAATAAATTTGGAATATTGTTTGGCTTTGTATTTAAAATAGTATCTGGCATGGACTAAAATTAAGCCCCCATAACGATTTCAAGCATTGTCTTATAATTATCACAAATTTCATTTTCGCTAAACCAAAGCCCCATCTCTCTTTTGGCTGAATCCGGACAATCAGAGGCATGGACTGCATTATATTCTTTTACGGTGCAAAAATCAGCCCTAATTGAGCCAACATCAGCTTCATCGGGGTTGGTTTTGCCTACAATATGGCGCACGCCCAAAATTGCATTTTCGCCTTCTAAAATCATGGCAAGAACAGGGCCTGATGTTATGTATTCAATTAAAGAGTCATAGAAAGGCTTTCCAAGGTGTTCTGCATAATGTTTTGAAGCTAATTCCTCTGTAACATTTGTTAACTTCATTGCAATAATTTTATATCCCTTATCTTCAAATCTGGAGAGGATTTTCCCCATCAGGCCTCTTTTTACGGCATCCGGTTTCAGGGCTACAAATGTTCTTTCCATAACGCTTCTCCTATTTTGAATATCAAATCTCAAAACCATTATACTACAAAGAAAAAAAGGGCTGCTTTAAACTTTTGGTAAATTTTTTGTGTCATTTTCTTAATGTTTTATTTATTTTTTAATTCATTTTACATAATATAAAAGAAAGGACTTTTTTGGGGAAGTTTTAGAACCGCTATGTATTCAATTGATAGCAGACAAAAATTATACGGGAAAAATTTTTCAAACGGGGTAGACGGGTTTGAAAATGTCAGCCTGCAGAGTCTTTTTAGGAAAAGCAGGGTTTCTCATAAGCAGAAAGAAGTTGCCAATAATTATATGGTGATAAAGAAAATTTTCGGGTTTTCCGCCGTTAATTCAAGGATTACAAACTCTGAAACAGCACTTTTAAGACAATACGGCATGCGGCTTCTTGAAGAAACAACCTCAAGGAGTATGTATAATGAACTTGAAACACTGATAGAGTGGTCTAAAACCGGAGATGCGGTAAAAAAAGCGCATTCTGATAATATTTTTGAAATCCGGGTGAAAGAATTAAAATTTTTACAGGCGAATAATTCACTTATAAGATTGGGTGAATTATATGACGGTTATAATGTTTTAGAAAAATATATAGAATATATTGCAGGATAAAACCCTCTTTAAATATAAAAAAAAGAGGGTTTTTTAAGTTTTCTGTTTATTTGTAAGATTTATTTTCCTTCTTTTTGGATTTTTTCGTAGGTTAGGGTTTTACCTGAGGTATTCTTTAAGATAAGTTTATTATCTTTTATTTCATATTGCATATCTTTACCAAAAATTTGGAAATATTCATCTTCGGCCTTCATATCTTCAGGTGCTCCGGCCATTTTGGTGGATGCTATATTGGAAAATGTTACAATTTCAGCTGTAGATTTATATGTGCCAAAGTATCTGTTAAGAGCACCGCCGTAAAAAGATGCTTTTTTAAAGCCAAGAGTTACTTCAATCGGGTATTTTGGCTCTATAAGTTTATATTCGTTTCCATTAACGTTATTTATAAAATTGCAGGATGCAAGTGATAAAAACGCTAAAGCTGAACAAAAAAATGTATTCATAAATTTTCTCCTTTTCTATGTAGACCCTAAAACAGCTCAGGGTGGTATTTTATATGTAATTAAAATTCCCCGGCAGAATTATTAATTATTAAATCTGAAAAGCATTATATCGCCGTCTTGAACAATGTATTCTTTACCTTCTAAGCGTGCTACACCTTTTTCTCTGGCTCCTGCCCAGCTTCCTGCCGAAATAAAATCATTGTAGGATACAACTTCTGCTTTAATGAAACCTTTTTCAAAATCCGTATGGATAACGCCTGCAGCCTGCGGAGCTTTTGTACCTTTTGTAATAGTCCATGCCCGCACCTCTTTTTCTCCTGCTGTAATGTAGGTTTCAAGGTTTAAGATATCGTAGGCGGATTTTATCATTTTTTCTATGCCTGAATTTTGAACCCCTAATTCTTTAAGATAATTTTCCGCTTCTTCTTTACCCAATGAAACAAGCTCTGCTTCAATTTGAGCGCAAATCATAACGACATCCGCCCTGCTTTTATCTGCGTATTTTTTTACCCGCTCAACATACTCATTTCCTGTTGCAAGTTCATTTTCAGACACATTGGCGCAGTATATTACAGGTTTTGTCATTAAAAGATGGAAGTGGTGAAGAATCTTCAGTTCTTCTTCATTAAAAAGCTCTTTTGTATTTATGAAATTACCCTGTTCCAGATGGGGCATGAGTCTTTCTATAATTGAATTTTCGAGAACTGCATCTTTTTCGCCCGCCTTAACCTGTTTTGCAATTCTTTTCAGGCGGTTTTCAAGGCTTGAGATATCTGCAAGTGCAAGTTCCGTGTTAATTGTTTCAATATCATCAACGGGGTCAATTTTGCCGTTAACATGAATAGTATTCGGGTCGTCAAAACATCTTACCACCTGAATTATGGCATCAACTTCTCTGATGTTGTGTAAAAATTGGTTTCCAAGACCTTCGCCCTTGCTTGCGCCCTTAACAAGGCCTGCAATATCTACAAATTCTATGGCTGTCGGGATTACTGTTTCTGTTTTAACTAAATCTTTTAAAATATAAAGTCTTTCATCCGGCACTGTTACAACGCCAACATTCGGTTCAATTGTGCAAAAAGGATAATTTGCGCTTTGAGCATTGGCAGACAGGGTCAGCGCATTAAAAAGTGTTGATTTACCTACGTTAGGGAGTCCTACTATTCCGCATTTAAGCATTTTGTTTTCCTTTTAATTATAAATCTGTTGTGCAAAACGGGCATTTTGTCGCGTTTATGTTAATATTTGAAAAACACCTCGGGCATGATTTTGTATCGGCCTGCGTTTGTGTTTCTTCTTTCTTTTCTACGGCAGCGCGCAATTTATTGATAAATTTAATGAGCAAAAATACCGCAAATGCTACAAATATAAAGCTTATAAGTGTATTTATAAAAAGCCCGTAATTAATTGTAACGGCACCTGCTGCCTGTGCGGCTTCCAATGACGGATATTTTATTATTTTGCCGTCATAATCGGGCAGGGTAAAATAAAGGTTTGTAAAATCCACTCTTCCCATAATCCATCCCATCGGGGGCATTATGATATCTTTTACCATAGAATCTACAATCTTTCCGAATGCGGCACCAATGATGATACCAACGGCCATATCTATGACGTTTCCCTTGATTGCAAAGGTTTTAAATTCATCCGTCCATTTTTTAACTTTATTTATGCCGTCATTTAGCATGGTTTTTTCCTTATTTTTTACCTTAGTTAATTCTACCATGGAAAAATATTTGGCAAAAAAAATCTTTTAGGGTAGTTTATTGTGTAGCAGCATATTAAGAGGTATATATTTTATGAATATAAGAGGAATTTCTAATACCCCTTTTAAAGGTGCATATATAGTATCCGGAAGGGGAGGGGATGTAAAAGAAGTTGAAAACAATATTTTTTCCAAAATGGGCGATAAATCAAGATTTACAGTTCTTGGTGGTGATTACAGTACAAATGACCTTCCTGCAAATCTTTTAGTTGCAACTGAAGGCGATATTAAGGATTTTAGTACCTTTGCCATTAATCAACAACAATATAAGTCTGAAATTTTGAAAAAAATGCCTGTAAAATATACCGAGAAGGATTTTGATACAAAAAGAGATTATATTTTGTATAGAATAAACCATGCAAATATTATTGGTCTTAAAGCATTGATGGAGAATTGTCCGTTCACAAGAGAACCGGATATATTAGATGCAGAAGCTGTGCTGGGTGCAATAGAAACAGATTGTTTTGATTGCAGAAGCGGTAAATTTATTTTGCCGGAAACGGTTGATATAATTGAAGAGTAAATTTTAAAAATATTGTTTTTAATATCAAAAAAGCCTCTTGAATAAAGAGGCTTTTAATCTTATGACCATTTGTTTTTATACATTTATGGGTTTCTTTTCGCTTTCTAATTGAAGCGTTACGGTTGTAATGTCGCAAACTTCAGAAGGGCCGAAGTATTGAATGGCTCCGGGGAATACGTAGCAATCAGTTTTTGCCCATTTTTCCCTATTTGCTTCAAATTCTTTGAATACG
>CAQTPN010000105.1 GCA_948888345.1 uncultured bacterium
ACGGTTGAAAATGGCGGTTTACCGGTAAATTCAAGCCCCATGGTTATCATTCTTGCAACCCAGAAGAAAATAATATCAAAACCGGTTACAAGGGTTGTGGTCGGATAAAATTTCTTGTAATCAAGACTTTCCGTATCAGGCCAACCCATGGTTGAAAACGGCCATAAACCGCTTGAAAACCAGGTATCAAGCACATCCTTATCCTGTGTATAATTAGCAGGGTCAGGATTTTCAAGTGCCACAACCATTTCACCCGTCTTATTATGATAATAAGCAGGAATTTGATGCCCCCACCATAATTGTCTTGAAATACACCAGTCACGGATGTTTTCCATCCACATTAAATAATTCTTTTCCCATCTTTTTGGAACAAATTCAATTTTACCGGTTTTAACCGCCTCTACTGCAGGTTTTGCAAGAGGTTCCATCTTAACAAACCACTGCTCGGATAATAACGGTTCAATTGTTGTATTGCAACGCTGGCACTTTCCTACATTGTGTTCATGTTCTGAAATTTTTACAAGCACTTCGTGCGCTTTTAACATCCTTATAGTGCGTTCACGCGCATCGTATCTGTCTTTACCGTGCAATTCAGGATGCACTTCAGACCTTGCTATCATCTTACCTTGCTCATCAATCACCTTAATAAAGGGTAAGTTATGACGTCTGCCAACTTCAAAATCGTTAGGGTCATGCGCAGGGGTAATTTTTAAAGCCCCCGTACCGAAAGACTTGTCTACATATTCATCCGCAATAATTGGAATTTCGCGCCCTGTTAAAGGAATAATACATTTTTTACCGATTAAATCTTTATATTTAAAATCATTTGGATTAACTGCAACCGCAACATCCCCAAACATTGTTTCAGGACGGGTTGTAGCTATTACAATAGCCCCCGGTTCATCCTTTAGAGGATAAGAAATTTCCCATAGATGTCCTGCTTCCGTTTCATATTCGGTTTCAATGTCGGAAATAGCACTCTGGCATCTTGGACACCAGTTTACAATATAAGAACCTTTATAAATTAAGCCCTTATTATATAAATCAACAAAAACTTTTTTAACAGCCTTAGAACAGCCTTCATCAAGCGTAAAACGCTTTCTTGAAAGGTCAAAACTTGCCCCCAGAAGTTTACACTGCTCTAAAATTCTGTCTTTATGCTTATTTGCCCAATCCCATGTAACTTTCAGAAATTCTTCTCTGCCAAGGTCATGACGGGTTTTACCTTCTTTAGCCAGCTGCTTTTCAACAACATTCTGAGTTGCAATACCTGCATGGTCGCACCCCGGCATCCAGAGAACCTCTTTTTGCTGCATTCTGTTATATCTTACAAGGATATCCTGCAAGGTTTCATCAAGCGCATGTCCCATATGCAAAATCCCCGTAACGTTCGGCGGCGGAATAACTATTGAATACGCCGGTTTTTGAGAGGTATTATCAGCCCTGAAACAGGAATTGTCTTCCCAAAATTTATATATCTCCGTTTCGCTCTCTCTGGCCTCATAGGTTGTAGGTAAATTTTGAATATCAGAATTTGTCATGCTCTTCCTCATTTTCATTAATTTTATATAGATAAAATATCATAAAAGTATTAGACGATAAAGTATTAGCCATAAAGTGTATTATTTTTTAAGCAAAATTTTACTACCCTAAAGATTATGAAAAGATGGGTAATTATATTAATAATCTTTATCATAATAAATACCAAAGCATATGCACACAAAAGCATAGTTGATGACCTTTCAACCCCGCTTGATGCTTATTGCGAAAACTGTAAAGAAGAAAATGCGGATGTTGAAGCGGAAATTATTGAACACTTTAAAAAAGAACCTGTTCCCGTAAGCCTTGATGAATGTATAGGGGTTGCCCTTTTAAACAATTTTAATATAAAAGCAACCCATTCAGAGTATATAAGTGCAAAATGGGATTATAGAAATGCTCTGGCGCAATTTTTGCCGGATGTCACTTTTCAAGGGTATACAATATATTATAAAGGTCAGGTGCTTGTCGGCGGGGTAGTTCCTGATAATGTAGAAGAGCTTGCTATATCGGGCACGGTGCATGTAACCCATGACCTTACAAAAGGCGGAGAGCAGATTTTTGAAGCAAAAGCCCAAAAATTAAAGGCCAGAGCTAATTTAAACAATCTGGATTTTACAAAAGATGAAATAATTTTAGAAACAGCAACAAAGTATTATGACCTCCTGAAAGCCAAAATAAGTATAGAAATTCAATTAAAAAACCTTTATGAAAGAACAGCACAGCTTAAATTAACTCAAAATCTTATGGAAGCAGGACTCGGTACAAGATTTGATGTCATAAGGTCCAAAAGCGAGCAGGCACTTGCGGAACAAAGTCTTATAAAATATCTTGAACAATTTAGAGCAGCACAGGCCGCCCTTGCAAATGTTATGGGGATAGAGGTTTATACTCCGGTTTTTCCTATAGAAATAGAGGTTCAGCCTTTTATTCTTGTGGATGAAAACTTGAGCCCTGAAGAACTTTTTAAAATAGCGGAATTTTCAAGAGATGATGTTAAAACTCTTGAAAATCAAATAAAAACAATGAAACAGGAAAAATATAAGGTTTATACGGAATTTGTCCCGAAACCAAGATTTTTATATCAAGGACAATTTCAAGGTACGGCAAGGGTTGGCGTATATTCAAACAATGTTGTCGGAGGATATATAGATATTCCAATCGGCTCGCGTCTTGGTGTAGGAACGGTTACGAAGGCAAAAAGCATACAGGCATTGATAGAAAGCCAAAAATATAAACTGGAGCAGCTTTTAAGAGATATTAAAGAAAGTATAATATCAGATTATTACAGTGCGGAACTTTTAAAAGAAAGAATAGAAATAGCAAAAAAACAGCTGAACTATGCGACAGACAGCGTAAAACTGGCAGAGTTAAGACTGGATGCAGGAGAAGGGATATTAATTGACGTTATTCAGGCGCAGGGTATAAAAAATAACGCCAGAATAGAGCTTTTAAACACAATTGTAGAATATAACGTCAATCAAATTAAGCTTTTATACGATAACGGAACCATCTCTTACGACAATATTGTGAAGAATTATTCACCATAGATTATGTAAATAATATATACAAAAAGGTTTAAAAGAAACATTTGTAACATGGAAAAATGCACAGTAGCAAGGCTTTTCAGAAGTTATGTAAAGTTTTGTAAATTAAATAACAATTATTGAAATCTTATATACTCAAAATACTTTATTAATATGTAAGTAACACGAAGTGAAAGGATAAGCAAATGTCCAATGTAGATTTTATTAAAAATATCGTAGCAACTCAAACCTACGCAGCAGCTGAAGGAAATAATGTTCACAGTGCTAACGAAACAATTGAGTTTTTAAATTTTGATGCTAACGGTAATAATATCCAGGTAACAGATTCAGATAACGAAACATTTAACTTATCCTTATCTGCTCTTGCAAGCGAACTTGGAATGTCAGTTGATGAACTCAAAGCAGAACTCGGTCAGGACAATGTAGAAGGCGCAACTTCAACAACTGCAACAGGCGAAACTACTGCAGTAAACGGTACGCAAAACTCTGATGAAATTCAAAAAGAAATTGACAGCTTAAATGTTGAAAAAGAAGATGCAATGGAAACCCTTGAAGCACTTGAAGGAACCATTAAAAACTTATCAGAAACAATTCAAAAGAAATTAACTCAAGCAGCTGAAGACCAGGAAGCAAAAGTTGAAGCTTATCAGGAAGAAGTAGAACAGGCAATTACTAAAAACGTTGAAAACTACATCTCTGCAAGCAAAACTGATAAACCTATGAGCAAAGAAGACCTTCAAAGAAACATCAACTCTTCAATAAGAGGAATTGACGGCATCGGCGGCGGAACAGATGTAATTTCAGATTTATTTATGATTGCAGGCGAGCTTGCTACCCTTGATAACAGCTTAGCTCAAATGAAAGACTTAACAGATAAAGTATCAAACATTGACGAACAAATTTCAACCAAAACAAGCGAATTAGAAACAGCAAAAGCAGCTGAAGAAGCAGCTGAAAAATCAAAATGCTGCGACCCGATTGGTTTTAAAGATGCAAATGGCAACCAGTTTGATTTCATAGTAATGGATGAAGACGGCTTCAATACAACTTCAGATTTCTTAGGTGCAGAAGGAAACTGGGATGCTATGGCAGCTCTTGACACAACAGGTGCAGACGGCGCAGCTGACGGCAAAGTTGATATCAACGAATTAAGAGAAGCAAATATCGGTTTAGTAATGACAAATGCCAACGGCGAACAAGAAGTAATGAACGCTGATAAAATTGCTGAAATGTTCGGTGAAGACTTCACAATTGACTTAAATTCATACGATAAAAACGGAACTTACGAAGGCATCACCGATGAAGACGCAGACGGAAACGGTGTTATAGACCAGGATTTACAAGGAACCTTCAAAATTAACTCTTCAAAATTAGGCGAAGTTGACGGCTACAACACATTAGACGACCAAGAATACTTAGCAAATAAATATAACCTTGAAGCTGATGTTCAGGATGTTAATGCAGTAGACGGCGCAGCTAAAACAGACAAAGTTGGCGAAGCTGAAGCAGTGGATGCTGATGGCGAAGAAGTTAAAGACCTTAACTACTACACAGAATTCTATAATACTTACTCTGAAACAGCTAAAGGCTTAAGAGAACAGCTTGAACAACAATGGCAAATTCACGGATTAAATGAAGAATTCATTACATCATTAAACAAACAAGCAGGTTTAATTGCTGAAAACAAAGTATCAGATGTTGAAACAAAAGATGAAGCTGAAAACGCTGAAGGCGCAGAAGCTACAGATGAAGAAGGAAATCCTGTAGATGCTGTAACTGCAAACGAAGAAGCTCAAGCAGAAGATGACAAAGAAAAAGAAGAAGAAAACAAATAATCATCAAAAATTAAAATTAAATCAAAACGCCCAAGAAAGAGATTTCAAGGGCGTTTTGAGTATTTATATATTTTATGATATACTAAAAAAGCAATCATTTTTTTTAAGGTGTTTTATGAAAAGATTTTTTAAGAAAGCATTAGTTTTCCTTGCCGCCGCTGCCTTTATTAACGGTACTCCGGCATTTTGCGCGGAAGCCTCTCTTGATGAGATGATAGGCCAGATGATTATTCTCGGCTTCAAAGGTAACAGTACTTTATCAAAAGGATTTAGGGAAATTTCAAATGACCTTAAAGAAGGAAAAATTTCAGGTGTAATATTTTTTGAAGATAATATAAAAAATAAAGAAAATCTTGATGAGATGACAGCTGCTCTTTACAGTTCAAGAATGGCTGCAAGGCCTTTTATATCAATAGATATGGAGGGCGGAGCAATTCAAAGAATGAATTCAAAAAACGGCTTTAAAGATTTTCCCTCCGCCCAAAAAATTGCCGCTGAATATGATTTAAAAAAAACCGGAGAAACATATTCAGATATGGCGCAAACCCTGAATGCAAGCTTATTTAACCTAAATTTTGCACCTTGTGTAGATTTAGATTTAAATGAAAATTCTATTATTCATAAAAAAGAAAGAAGTTACTCAAAAGACCCAAATAGAGTGACTCTTTACGCTTACGAATTCATAAAAGCCCACAGCGACAAGGCTATAGTAACCGCTCTTAAACATTTTCCGGGGCATGGAAGTGTTTCGGATGATACACATTTAAATTTTACCGATGCAAGTGAAACATTCAAAGAAGAAGAACTTCTGCCTTATGAAAATTTAATGTTTAAAAATGACCTGCAAATGGTTATGGTGTCTCATATTTTTAACAACAACTACGATGAAATCTACCCTGCAAGCCTATCATACAACACAATAGGCATATTATTAAGGCATAACTTAGGATTTAACGGAGTTGTTAT